>NZ_JBNHEP010000158.1:0-51808 GCF_050015995.1 Dapis brunnea BLCC-M229
AGGGAACAGGGAACAGGGAACAGGGAACAGGGAACAGGGAACAGGGAACAGGGAATAGGGAACAGGGAAGATATTTTTAGGAAAAAGGTACGAAAAATGATTTTGCTCAGAACTTTTACAACTGTTAACGCAGTTCCTCCGACAGGAGACTAACTGATAACTGAAATGACAACTCTAGCTTATTCTAAATAGGGCTTGCTGAATAATCATAAAAGCATTGAAATATAAAGGTTTTAGCTTTTTTGAATCTAAAAAAGTACGAGCTTTTCCCTTGATCGAACTCAAAAAGTTAGGATAAAAGGCAGACAACGGCAGAAAAACCAAGGGCAAATTCTGACTCCTACCTCCTCTATAATTCCTATTCCTCCTGACTCCTGAGTCTTGACTCCTGACTCCTACCCTTACCACTCATACTTTTTTCAGCAAACCCTAAATAAAGGGCAAGTTTATTTTCAGTAGATATCTCCTGAAGAATATTTTGAGGGGCTAGAACAAAACTACAAACAAAAATAGGCTCCTAGTTTTGCTCTAGCCAGAGATAGCTCAAAGGCAAAAATCATTGCGACTCGAACGGAGTTTCACGAAGCAATCTTAGAAATAAGACCGATAGCTTGAATTTTTGCCAGGCAAGGGATGTAGCTGCTGCACTTGCTCCGCCTTTCATGTCGCGCAGCGTTTACCTCCGGAATGCTTCGCAAACATGTCGGTGACAGCCGAAAACGCCTTTAGGTTGAAAAACGCACAAATTTATCTAACCTTGCCATCCCTTTTTCTATAGTTGCTAAGTCAGTAGCATAAGATATCCGAATATGATCGTCTGCTCCGAAAGCAATACCAGGAATAACAGCCACATTTGCCTCTTCCAATAAAGCTTTACAAAACTCCAGAGAACTATTACTAATCTTACTAATATTAACAAACATATAAAAAGCTCCCTCCGGTTGAATACAGGAAAGACCGGGTATACCATTAACTAACCGATAAATTACCTCTCGCCGTTGAGCAAAAGCTTGACGCATTTTCTCAACACAGTCTTGAGATGACTCCAATGCAGCGATCGCTCCATACTGAGCAAAAGTACAAACATTCGATGTACTATGACTTTGAATTTTCAATGTGGCGTTAATCAATTCTACAGGTGCTGCCAAATATCCTATCCGCCAACCAGTCATTGAATAAGCTTTGGCAAAACCATTACTAATAATAGTATTTTTAAATATATCTGAGCTAACCGCACCAATACTCAGATGTTGGGCATCATCATAAATAATTTTTTCATAAATCTCGTCTGAGACTACTAAAATATCTTTCTCTACTATTACTTCTGCTAATGCTTTAATTTCTGCTGGTTGATAAACCATCCCAGTTGGATTAGATGGTGAATTAAGCACAAATAATTTTGTTTTATCCGTAATAGCTTGACGCAGTTGCTCCGGTGTAACTTTATAACCAGTTTCAGCACCAGTGGTCAAAATTATTGGTTTTCCACCTGCCAGTTTAACCATCTCAGGATAACTCAACCAATAGGGTGCCGGAATAATAACCTCATCCCCTGGTTCAATTAATGCCAACATCAGGTTAAACAAAGAATGTTTACCCCCATTTGTGACAATAATATTTTCCGCTTTGTAGTTTAGGCCATTTTCCTCAGAGAGCTTATGAGCGATCGCTTCTCTAAGTTTAGGCTCTCCTGCTGCTGGGCCATATTTAGTTTTGCCTGCTTCTAGCGCCTTTTGAGCTGCTGCTTTAATATGTTCTGGGCTATCAAAGTCAGGTTCCCCGGCACTAAAACTACAGACATCTATTCCCTCAGCTTTCATTGCTTTTGCTTTAGCTGAGATAGCCAAAGTTAGGGAAGGTGATACTTTATCAACTCTTGCTGCCAGTTTCATTTTTTATCTGTTTAGGTGATTAAGCTTTCCATTTTAGGTTGGACAATAATTTGGTTCAACCTGGACTATTAGGAAATAATGACATTCAAAGTAATAAATTTAGTAGCAGATGTAGCGGATGTCTGTTTTTAAAGTTTTTAAGAAGATACTATAGCACTACCTGCAAATCAAAAGTTAAAAGTAATCTCTGTATACTCATAATTCTATCCACACCTCAATCTCCCAATCCCCCCAATCTCCCAATCTCCCCATCTCCCAATCTCCCTACCTCCCAATCTCCCTACCTCCCAATCTCCCTATCTCCCTACTCCCTCTTCTCTGGTATTACAAACTGAATTACACCCCACTGACCATTAGTTAACCATAAAGGGTCTTGTTCACTTAATATTTCGATTTGATCGGGTTCTAACCCAGTTGCTACTTCTGACTTCAAGGTACGCAAAGCAACAAATGGTGTGGGAAAATAATTAGCAATATCTGACAAAGGTGTAGTAAATAACCAGTGGCGATCGCCAAGAATGCGTCGATAATTAGCATCTCCTTTAATCAAAACTAAATTAGCTTTAGCTAACTCCTCCCTTAAAGACTGTGGCATTTCCCAAAAAGCTAGGGGAGCATTCCAAAAAAAGTCATCTCGGCAAATTAAACGACCAGAAGCAATATATTCTTGTAAGCGAGTTGCCAACATTCTGACATTTTCTGAGATATCATTAGCTAATGTTTCTAGAGTGTAAAAGACATCCTGACTCATGGCATCAGATACAAAAGTTGGGTGTGCTTTTAAATGTAGGTAAACAGTATTGGCAGTCTGAGTAGATAAAAGGAAGTCTATCAGAAAAAAATCGCAAACTAATTCAAAACTTGCGTTATCTATAATTAGATCGATGCGTTGTCCATGAATATTGTTTAAATAGTTGAGTAGATCGTAGGTATCATCTATTAAAATGTGAGTTTGTTGTTGGTGAAGGTCTCTATGAGTATTATCTCCTCCTACAAGTGGCCATAAACTAAGATCGACTTGATTACCCCATAAAGCAGTTTGAAGCAGAGTAGTTATACAGGTTTGATAACTCTGTTGTTGTGGTAAACCAATGTTTAAAGCAGCAAAGCGATTGCTAATTGTTCGGATAGCATCCATTGATTTTTCTAAACTTGAGCGTTTTTGATAGCCATAAGGGTCTATACCTTGCCAAATTCCAGGTATAAAATAATTGGTTGCTTCTAGTAAACGTCGGAAGAAATAAGCTTCAGCAAAATAAAATGGTAAATCAAACCAACTTTTGCCCTCAAAAGGTTTTAAATAGGATTCCCAGGCAACTAAATCTGGCCCTTCAATTTCTGCCAAAGGGCGTACCCATCCTTCAAATAAGTCTGCTACTAAAGATTCTAATTCTTGCACAATAGCTGGAGGAAAATCATTGTCTTTGATGACTCGTTCGATGACACCTGGTAACCTACAAACTATTGTATAATGGGCAAATGTATTTTCTGCTGAAGGCATTACTGGTAAAGGTAGTAAGAAGTCAGAGGTTTCAAATTCATTCATATATTTACTCATAAAAAAATTAGAGATGATTTATATTCAGTTTCAAAAATATTGCTACATTCAATTTTTTTTTAATGGGTAGTAGTGTGAGACACCTAAAATGTTGCAAAGTGTAGAGGCGGGTTCCCCGTTAAGTTAATGGTGTAACAAATTATTCAGATGAACCCACCCCAATAATAATTATGCACATTCGATCTTCTGTGTCAGTCTAGTAGAAAATGGCAACATAGAGGAATAAGTCATGATAATTTATGATTTTTTGTAAGGGTTTGGAGACCAAATTCCTACGTTGTGAAATATTCCCAAAACCGATGCTCCCTATTGCCTTTTTTACTGTAACTATCTTTCTTAAAATTTGCTATTAGGGTACAATTTTAGTATTTTTTTTAATAATTGCCGAGGGAATTTTTTAATAACGATTTTCATATTAATAATATCTGGTATTTTGCTCTCTTTTCTATTCCCGAAAAACCAAAGTTTAAAGCCACTATTTTTAGGGATAAAAAAGTTACTTTTAATCAATTAAATCCTGAAAAATTAGAGGTAATTATTAATTATTAATTACTTAATATACATTTAAAATCATCTTTTTTCTACAGATGCTAGTTTTTCTAAATTTGACATAACTTGCTCGGCTAACTTAAGCATTCTTGTAGTAATAGCGGGTAAATTATCAATATTATCATCATAATCTGCTTGGTTACGATTGAATCTTAAACGGGATAAATCTTTGCCTATTTTTTGCTTAAGTAAATCAGAGCTATGTCGGAATTGATTAATTACAAATTGATGAGTCTGTTGTACAGGAATAGTTATACCTTGACGATCGCGCAAATAATTTCTTGCCAAAATAAAAGCCGCGTAATAACCGCGACTAATAGCAGAGCGTAACCGAGCTTCTTCACTCGCACTCATCAGAGCTTTTCCAGCTAGTTGTTTGGCTAAAGCTAAATATTCAGAACAATTAAAACTCATCCTAAATGAATCTCCAATTTATGTTGAGCTTCTCTACAAATATGCAGTGACCAATATTCATCAAGTTTCCACAGTTTTTCTACTGCTTCATTGCATTCAATTTTGGTAAAAATTATGATGAATAGTTCTTCGTCATGTTCAGTTGCACCAGGGTCTAGATGAACTTTTAAACCTAAGCGATCACCTGGAAAATATTGATGAATTTTGTCTGGCGCTGTTAATAGTATTGGCAAGATAAAAGGGTATTTATTCAGAAACTGCCAAATTGCTTCTGCTTCTTTAAAATAATAAAGTTGCTGTAATTTATTTATACCGAAATGATAAATTTCAGTAATCCTTAAATCACAGATTTGTTGGTTAGTCATTATGATATTTATTGTTGAATATATTAATTATATAGCAGTGATTCAGGTTAGAAAATCCCTCTGTTGCCTGTTCTCTTTCAACACAAGTTTATTGTCTTAACAAAAAAACATATTGTTATAGAACAATTCTCATAATGGTAACGTACAAAATTATAGGTTTGAGGGAAGATACAGCAGAAAAGAAGAAAAAAAACTGTACTTCACAAACTTTAAAACCCTAGATAAAATAAATTAGTAAGTTAATAATATTTTAAACTTTTAGTAGTTTATCCTGGTTTATAGTATCAGGTTATACAGAGTTTTTCACGATTATGTATATGATTGAATCTAATTTTTAATAAATGTTAAGTAGGTAGCCAGCAATAAACTTAACTGTGTAAACAAATGTTTATGCAGCTTAAACTCTTGATATTTCTTCCACTCCATTCTAGTCACTAGGGAAATAGTGACATTTAAGCACCTACACAGAATTATTTACACAAGGGATGTTCACACAGCAAGAATTTCAGCTTCTCAAATGTATAATTTATTTTGTTTACCTGCTTAATTATGCCTTGCTACTTAGAGACTGTTTGTAAAATAAGTCTTAACAGAGCAAATAATGACTAAAATCTAAAAGCGGTAGTACTTCAAGAGATTGAAATTTCCTAGATACCAGAGGTTTAAAGGTACATATATTCCCAGATTTTTAACTTACAAATAGTTGTCTTGATTTCTTCCTCCCTCCATACCTATTCCCTATTCCCTGTTCCCTGTTCCCTGTTCCCTATATCCTTTTTATATTTCCTTTACAAACAGTCTCTTAAATTAACTCCCAATTGAGGATTGAGCTTCTGGGATAATTGTATAGTAATGTTCTACAATAATCTAAATATCGCTGTCAGGACTAGCATCACAAGAACTATTGCTTTGTCCAAAACATATTAATAATTATACCGAATGTCCAATATTTACTTTGATTCTGAAAATAATTCCAAATCCTTTGAATTACCAGGTGCGAGGCCACATTATAACCCTGACCGTCCAGGTCAAGTAGAGCATATTTTTCTTGACCTAGAACTTGACATTCCTAACAAAAGTTTCCACGGCACTTGTACTATTAGTTTAAACCCTGTCAGAAGTAACATTGATAAATTAACTCTTGATGCAGTTGACCTAGAAATTAATTCTGTTAAAATCAACG
Organism: Dapis brunnea BLCC-M229; assembly: GCF_050015995.1. NCBI lineage: Bacteria > Bacillati > Cyanobacteriota > Cyanophyceae > Oscillatoriales > Microcoleaceae > Dapis > Dapis brunnea. The sequence goes on from NZ_JBNHEP010000158.1 coordinate 5,962, forward strand.
ATACAGAACAAACTTTTGACTATGATGGCAACGAATTAGACATTTACCTACAACCAGTCACTACAACAGGTGAACAAATTAAAGTAGTGATCGCCTACAGTTCCAATAACCCGCAACGAGGTATTTATTTTATTGCTCCTAACGAACATTACCCAAACAAACCTACGCAAGTTTGGACTCAAGGGGAAGACGAAGACTCTCGTTTCTGGTTTCCCTGTTTCGACTATCCTGGTCAACTATCAACTTCAGAAATTCGTGTCAAAGTACCCCATAAATTTGTTGCTATTTCTAATGGCGAACTTATTCAGACTGAAGAGAGTGGAGATGATAAAATTTATCACTGGATGCAAAAGCAAGTTCATCCTACATATTTAATGACTTTAGCAGTAGGTAAGTTTGCCGAAATTCAAGATGAATGGAATGGTATTCCTGTAACCTATTATGTAGAAAAAAAACGCCAAGATGATGCTCGGCGCACTATGGGTAAAACTCCTCAAATGATAGAATTTTTTAGTCAAGAATTTGGCTATAAATATCCTTATCCTAAATATGCTCAAGTTTGCGTCAGTGATTTTATTTTTGGCGGTATGGAAAATACCTCGACAACTTTACTTACAGACAGATGTTTATTAGACGAAAAAGCAGCTTTAGATAACCGTAATTCTGAAAGTTTAGTTGCTCATGAATTAGCACATCAATGGTTCGGAGATTTGATAGTAATTAAACATTGGTCTCATGCTTGGATTAAAGAAGGAATGGCTTCCTACTCGGAAGTATTATGGACGGAAAACCAGTATGGTCAAGATGATGCTGCTTATTATCTTTTGAAGGAAGCTCGAAGTTATATTGCTGAGGATAGAGGTCGTTATCGTCGCCCCATTGTGACTAATATTTATCGAGAAGCGATCGAACTTTATGACCGCCATCTTTATGAAAAAGGTGCTTGTGTTTATCACATGATTAAAACAGAATTAGGAGCTGAATTATTTAATAAAGCTATTCATAATTTTGTTCAAAGTAATGCTCATCAAACTGTTGAAACTATCGATCTATTAAGAGCAATTGAACAGGCAACTGGAAGGAACTTACTATTCTTATTCGATCAATATGTTTTTCGCGGCGGTCATCCAGATTATAAAGTTAATTATGCTTGGGATGGTAATAGTAAATTAGCAAAAATTACTGTTACACAAATCCTAGCTAAAAAAGACAAAAATGCTGATGTAAGCAAAGAATTATTTGACCTCAAAATTCCTATTGCTTTTGGTTATCTGAAAGAAGAAAAACCAGAACTAATTAACTTTACTGTACGCGTACACGAACAAGAACAAACTTTCTATTTCCCCCTATCAGAAAAACCAAAATTCATCAGTTTTGATGTGGGTAATAATTATCTGAAAACAGTGAAATTAGAATATCCATTAGCGGAACTAAAAGCGCAATTACAATTTGACCCAGACCCCATATCTCGTATTTATGCTGCTGAAGCATTGGTGAAAAAGGGCGGTTTAGAAGTTGTAAAAGTGCTTTCCAAAGCACTGATAGATGAACCTTTCTGGGGTGTGCGGGTTGAAGTCGCCAAACAACTAGGGAAAATTAAACTAGACCAAGTTTTTGATGGTTTAGCTGTAGGTTTACAAGACGAAGATGCTCGCGTGCGTCGTGCTGTGGTAGAAGCACTAATACAGATAAAAACCCAAAAAAGTTATAAGTTGCTCAAGTCTTTGGTGAAAAATGGGGATGCCAGTTATTATGTGGAAGCTGCTGCTGTGTCTGGTATTGGAGATATTGCTGCTGCCAATGCTAATTCTGATGAAAAACCCATTGGGGAAAAAGCAATTAAGTTGTTGAAGTGGGTATTAAAAGAGAAAAAGGGTTGGAATGAGGTAGTGCGTTCGGGTGCAATATCAGGTTTGGGTAAGATGAAGACTTCTGAAACTGCTCTGAATCTGATTTTGAAATACACTGCTCTTAGTGTACCGCAAGCGTTACGTTTGAATGCCATTCGTGTTTTGGGAACTATTTCTACTGCTCAGTCTCCTGTTAATTTGGAACGAATTTTGCAACGACTGACAGAATTATCACGGGAAACGTTTTTCTTGACTCAAGTTTCTGTAGTTGCTGCCTTGTCGCAAATGGAAACTGCTGGAGCAATTGAAATATTGCAGAGTTTAGCTGACCAGACTCCTGATGGCAGGGTGCGTCGTCGAGCAGAGGAAGCAGTACAGAAGGTACAGAAAAATATTGGTTCTGACAAAGCGCTGAAACAGTTGCGTGACGAACTAGATAAGATGAAAAAGGAAAATCAGGAATTGAGGAGTCGTTTAGAAAATTTGGAAGCGAAGGCGAAAGTTTGAGTAGAGGAGTAGGGGAGTAGGGGAGCGGGAAGTGTGGGGAGTGTGGGGAGTGTGGGGAGTGTGGGGAGTGTGGGGAGTAGGAAGTTATAGTTGAACAGTCGTCATTGCGACGATAGGAAGCAATCTCATAGGTTTAAGAGATTGCTTTTTTCCACATTGTTATCTACTCCTTCTTCCTTCTTCCCTCTTCCTTTAAACGAATGCGACTTTTCAGTTGCTAAAGTTGAAAAAGTTGATATTTTGAGCAGACAAGATTAGAATTAAAGGTAAATTGACTAATTCTAAATTCTATAATTAAATATGACTCAAACAACACGCAGAAAAGTACCCAGAGGTACGTCACTATTTAGCGATCGCCCCCGTCTTTCCCCAGAAGAAATAGCAAGACAGAAAGCAGAAAATGAAGCTTTTGCCAATCGGTGTCGGGAAATTTTTTGGCAAGTTTATCCAGACTTAGTTAAGGAACATTACGACTGGTTTATTTATATCGAACCCGATAGTGGAGATTATTTTCTGGATAGCGATCGGGATGTTGCCCGCCAAAAAGCTAAACAAAAATACCCTAGTGCTTTATTGATGGCAATGTGCGTCAATGAAACAGGAGCAGTTGGGAAAATATGATTCAAGGATACTTTGGTGACAAAGGAGAGTTATTTTTTGAAATTGAGCTAATAGCTGCAGACGGTTCGAGAATAATAGTTGATGCTTTGTTAGATACTGGTTTTACTGACTGGTTGGCAATAGATACTCAAGATGCAGAAAGCTTGGGATGGCATTTTCAAGAACAAGAAGAAAGGCGGACAGCATTGGGAGTGGCAACTTTTAATTTGTACCAAGGTGCAGTTTGTTTTGACGGTCAAGAAATGAAACTTCCTGTTGTTGTTGGTGATGGAATACCAGAGATTTTAATCGGTTTGCCTTGGCTGGAAGACAGGCGGTTGGTAGTGGATAAAAAAGCTGGTATCCTCACTTTGCAGAGCTTTTCAGATTAATGAAAACTGCTATAGAAAGATTTGGCAATTTATATCATGTCCGGTTGAATAGTTATAATTAAAGCTTGTAGTTGGGCTTTAGCCCTATCTACAGTTCCGGCTAAAGCCCAACTACAAACAAAAACTTTTTTATCATATCATGTCCGGTAGCATCGGTATTGTATAGAGAAGGTAAGGAAGAAGGAAGAAGGAAGAAGGAAGAAGAGAAGAAAAAACCTTACATAAGGTAGATATTTACCCAACTTTTACACAAACGATACCAACGGACATGATATCACTGATTATCCAGACATGATATTAATGCTTTGCTGATTAATTAGCACATCCTAACTATTGGACAATAGATGAATAAAACATCAATCTGCGGAAAAGCTGGATTTTTTTCTACCTAAAAAGCCTAAAACCTTTGCCTGTAAATGGTTTTAGATTAAATTAGCCAGCCCTAACTATTGGACAATAGATGAATAAAACATCAATCTCGGAAAAATCAGCTATTGCTCTTTTTCAGTTATCGGTAGTTAGACAAAGATTTGGGCGGGAATAAACGGATTAATCATTTGGCATCTTCCGGGCTAGACAGAGATTCGGGCACGGATAAACGGATTAATTATTTGGCATTATCCGTGCATCTGTGGCAAAATTCGTGTCTTGCTCTGTTCAGGCGATAGTGCTACGCACCGCTACGCCATCGCTCCTATTCATATTTCCCACAAAAAAATTTTAGTAAAGGGTTGATTTTCAATAAATTTGTGCTATTATTTAGACAATGGGAAAGGTGTGCTCAGATATACTCTATTTAATTATTTGGCATCATCCGGGCAAGACAAAGATTCGGGCACGGATAAACGGATTAATTATTTGGCATCATCCGTGCATCTGTGGCAAAATCCGTGTCTAGCTCTATTGTTGTTGCCGACAAAGTTCGAGATTTTCTCGCGCCTTAATCGTGCGAGAATGTTCAGAACCCAATTTCTGTTCAAAAATTTCTATTGCTTGCAAATACAAATTTTCAGCTTCAGTACAACGCCCTTGGTCACGATATAAATTTGCCAGGTTGTTGAGGTCTCTGGCAAGGAATGGATGATTAGGAGGCAGCGCAGTTTTGTCAATTTCTATGGCTTGTAAAGAAAAGGTTTCTGCTTTACTGTAAAGCTTTTGGTGAAAGTATAAAAATGCTAAATTGTTGAGACAGGTGCTAACCGATGAATGTGTCTCTCCAAGCAGGCGCTTTCTCATTTCCAATGCTTCTTGATATAGAGGTTCCGCTTCTTCATAACGTCCCTGGAAACAATATAGAGATCCCATGCAGTTGAGGCTGTTGGCAATGTCTGGATGTTCCTCCCCAAGAAAGCACTTTCTCATTTCCAGTGCTTCTAGATGTAGAGACTCTGCTTCTTCATAGTACCCTTGCTTAACACATAGGTTGGCCAGGTTGTTAAGACTTTGGGCAATGGATGGGTGTGCCTCCCCAAGCAGTTGCTTCCTTATTTCTAAGACTTGGAGATCAAAAGTTTTTGCTTTATTGTAGCGACCCTGTTCATAGTATAAAGCTCCAAAGTTGTTAAGAGTTTCGGCAGTATTTAAATGTAGTTCTCCAAATAGGTGCTTTCTCATTCTTAATGCTTCTGCCAAAAGAGACTCTGCTTCTTCATAACGTCCCTGAACATTTAATAAAACTCCTAAGTTGTTAAGCACTTGAGCAAGTTCAGGATGATTTTCTGGCAAAGTTATTTTATTGATTTCTATAGCTTGTCTGTATAATAATTCGGCATCGTTGTATTTTCCTTGAGATTTATATAATAAAGCTAGGTTATTGAGGTCAATGGCAAGGTTAAGATGATTTTCTGGCAGAGCTATTTTATCAATTTGGCGTTGCTGAATTAAAGTATGAAAATAAAAATTGAATAATCTGAAGTATTTGTCATTCGATAGTTTAGCGACCGCCAACAAATACAAATCATACCCAAAAGCAGCAACCGCATCAATTTCTATGGCTTGTTTGTACAAGGGTTCGGCATCATTGTATTTTCCTTGGAAACGGTATGATTCTGCGAGATAGATATAGACACTTGCAACAGCAGGCTTGCCTTCTAGACATTGTTCTGCTATTTCTTTACACTTCTCATACCAAGATTGTGCCTTTGGGTAAAATCCTTGAGCGTCATAAAACCGACCTAACCCAACAAAAGGAGTAATTAAATGATCGTCACTCAAATACTCAGTCAAATTTTCTGCTACTTCTGCAACATGAGGAATATCAACTTCAACCTCCTCAACTTGCTCCAGTGTAATGTCATCAGGAATTTTCCGCGCCGCCTCCACCATCGCCACAACAAAACCACGTTTCAACTCATCCGCGTCTGGATATTTTCTCAATTTTATCTGCAAAAATTCCCGCACCAAAGGATGCAAACTATAAACCCCAGACTCAACTTCCTTGAGTAAATTCAGATTTAGCAAATCCCCAAGAGCAATTTTCCAAACCTGCTTTTCCTTATAATCTTCTATTCCATACAACGACAAACGAAAACGAATAGGTGCTAAAGCATACAACCCCAACCTCAAAGCTATTTCTTGAGTCTTCTTCTTATTCTTATTGAAGCTCTTCCAACTCAAAGCGATCGCCTCTGCCACACCATGAGGATAATTAATCAACTCGTTAGCTGACATAGCGTCGTGTTTCAGACTTTCTCCCTGTAAACACTGGAGCATTTCTGTCAAAGCTGAATTATCCATATTCCAAGATTCCCAATACTCATCCAAATACCGCCCCACCAATTCGATCGCCAGAGGCAAATAACCCAACCATTTCAAAAGCTCCCTTGCTTTCCAAGGTTCCTGCAAAACTTTTTCTCTACCCAATATTGACTTTAACAACTCCATCGCTGCCAAAGGTTTCAAAACATCCAGACGCAACTCCCGAAAAGCCGAACCAAAACTTTTACGAGTCGTCAGCAGTACCCGAAACCGAGAGTCTGGAGGTAAAAAAGGCTTAACCTGAGATTTGTAGTCAGTCACATCATTATATATAAGTAACGCCTCACCCCCAGACCAATATTGCCAACAGTAGCGCAACCTTCCCAGTAAGTCTTCATCTTCCGGTAGAATAAGTCCGAGATTATTCTGAGCAAACCTGAGTATCTGAATACCCACATTCTCCGCAGGTACTTCCAACCAACAGATACCACCAGGGTAAGCAGACTTATGAGCAAGAGCGTATCGACGAGAAAGTTCCGTTTTACCCACACCCCCCATTCCCGAAACAGAAGCAACAGCAACCCGTCGATCATTTTTTAGCAATTCGTGGAGTTCGGCAAGTTCCTTTTCCCTACCCACAAAAACCTTATTGTCTAACCATTCCTCCCCAGGAATATTGTATTTTTGAGTTGGAATAGTTGTATCAGACTTAGTTTGTTTTTCACCACCAGATTTTGATTTTCGTTTCTCCCACTCTTGCTCTAAAAATTCTAAATTTCTTTGCTTATCCGTACTCCACAACTTCAGCACAAACTTCCATTCTTTTGCACCCTGAGTTTTTTCCCGTTTATCTTCCAAAATCTGTAAAAATTCTTCCAGTTGTTTCAGGACTGCACTAATTTGGTCTGTAGTCAAATTTTTACCATCATTTTTGTATTTTTCAGTCAAATTTGCCAAATATTTCAGTTCAGTTTTGACAAATAAATCGGCATCTTTACCCTGCCAGTTTGCTTCTATTTCGACACCAGATAAATCTGTTAATTCCTGATTAACAAATGCTAATAAAGCCTCCAATAAAAATTTGGCATTTTCTTTAGCTTTTAGTCCTTTAGATTGTCTTGGCATTTTTGCAACTTCCTTGAGAAAGAAACTTCGGGGAATCCCCAAACTTTTATTCCCCGAAGTTAGTGTTTTGTCAATTATAGCAAGGCTTTCAGGAATCTATCAAAACTGTTGCTTCGGGGTATATCCCCTAAGTTTTAATTGACTCATTAAATTCAAACAGACAAAAAGTCATGTAGCAATTCTTTAAATCTGTGAGGTACAGATATTCGATCCCCCCTAACCCCCCTTGAAAAGGGGGGAACTTGAAAACTCTTCTGGAAAAGGGGAGAACTTGAAAACTCTTCTGAAAAAGGGGAGAACTTGAAAACTCTTCTGGAAAAGGGGAGAACTTGAAAACTCTTCTGAAAAAAAGGGGGGAATTTCCAAACTCTTTTTCAAAAAGGGGGAACTTCCAAACTCTTCTCAAAAAAGGGGGAACTTCCAAACTCTTTTTCAAAAGGGGGAAACTTCAAAGTCCCCCTTTATAAGGGGGATTTAGGGGGATCGTAGGTGTACTTCATCCAACAGAGAAATGCTATGGTTTTTTAGGAGGTCAAAATGTCTCAACAAATTACAACCAAAGAAGACTTAATATCTCAAATCAAGGCAGCCGAATATCTGAATCCCAAGGCATTAGTTAGTTTTGGCATAACCAACGAAAAAGCAGCAGAAATGGTAGGCGTATCTCTGCGCCATTTTTATCGTTATGAACATAAACAACCACCCCTACCAATCAGAAAATTAGGAGCAATTTTAGCCCATCAATTAATTAGTGAAGGAAAAGAAATTCAGCCAGATTTAGTTTACATAATTGTAAGACATTTAAAATCAGAGAAGTAGTGGATCGACATATCTAAAATGGTGCGTTACGACGGATTCATAAATCCTTTTTATAGCCTGAGTTTAGGCCGTATTTTCATGTCCGCTCTTAGCGGAAACGCACCCTACAATGTTGCTATAGGTCTTTATTTTACATTAAAATAGAGAAATAAATATTTGTTCATCTATGAAATAAATCCTGATTTTTTGCATTTAACTTTGTCAAGACCACAGAAGAAAAAAAAGACAATGCCAATATGTCAGTAGACAAGAACAAATAATCAGTATGTAATAGAAATATGAGGGAAATAAAACCTCTAATTTGAGTCAAAAATACTTTGGGGTATTATGCCACCAGAAATGATATTTGACCGCGAAATTTTCCATAGCCCAAGTCATCTTCAAAACAATCATTTTCACCGTTATAGTCTTTTCCAGCAAAAGTCTTTTGGTGTTGATGAAACAAATAGTGATGATGACGACTTAATTCCAGAGGTAGATATTTCGAGATTAATTTTAATAGATTAAAAATCGACAAAATTTATTACCTCTTAACCTAATTAATACCAGTCTCATCTTATAAATTGAGGCAGGTATCCTGAAAAAACAATAGTTCAATTTGTTGAGGAAAAACAATGAATTTCTTTACTACTTTATTAAATTTTGCCGCTACTTCTTTAGTAGGAGGTGTAGTCTCAGAAGAATTTGGTCCAGACGCTGGTCGTCTAGCCAGCAAAGCGACTGGTTTACTTCTTCGTGAAGTAGAGAATGCTGATATTAGTGACGATACTTATGACCTTGATTCAGATTTCTACTTGGATTAATTCTAGTTAACTACAGAATTAACTAAGTAATTTAGGAGCAGGAAAATCTGAATATTAATCCAGATAAATTATTCCCCTGCTCCACTAATTTTGATTTAGCGATCGCCACAGCAGACTCACAATCTATTGCTCAAAAAAATTGAGCATAAATTATACAATTTTTAACTTTTCAAACTCCTGTAGGGGCGTTTCATGGAACGTCCCTACTTATTATTAATAAATATCCTTATCTTCCTCCAATAATTCTGCCTCAAAAGTTTGCAATACATCATTTAATTGAGCCTCTGGACAAGATGCAATTAACACGTCAAAAACATCTAACAACTTAGCAGCGGTTTCTCCCAAAGTAGGACTCATTCCCCAAACATCTTGCACCCAATCTTGAGGAAGTTCCTTATCAAAAATCAAACGTTCTAATAATTCTTTTGCTTCTTCTTTTGATACAGACATAATTATAATTTTAACTAATAAAATCAATTTCAATAATTGTAGCAATTATATTATATCTGGTTGAATAGTTATAATTAAAGTTCGTAGTAGGGCTTTAGCCCTAAGTATAAATCGGGCTGAAGCCCTACTACAAACAAATAGTTTTTTATTACTGATTATCCTGACATAATATTACTCAATTAAAATCAAGACTATAGCCTGAATATACTAATATATAGCAATTCTAAATGACTTGTGAAAAAAACTGTAGGGATTTGGAAAGCAAATCCTATTTTTGCTTGGGTTTAGAGATCAAATATCTACAATAAATTTAGGATTGCTATAACATTTATCATAAAAATGATGTACATTTAAGATCCCCCTAAATCCCCCTTTTTAAGGGGGACTTTTTCTTGGCTCCCCCCTTAAAAAGCTATCCCTGATAAGGAACTCCTGAAACCCTTATGGGAGTGTGGGGAGTGTGGGGAGTGTGGGGAGTGTGGGGGGTAAAAATCTTGTCTACAATTCTCAAAAAAATGTCTAATTCAACACACTTTTCTGCTGAAAAAGCCGCTCCAATACTTATACATAACTGGTCTTTTTTGTCAAGTTTTATGTTAAGAAAGATGTTGATAAAGCATAGCTTAAAAAGGGGGGCGGGGGGGGGATCTACTAATAATATTTACTCCTTCTTCCTTCTTCCTTCTTCCTTCTTAAAATTATGAACATACCTAACTCAATTACTTTTTCTCGTCTGTTGGGAGTACCTATTATTCTTTACACTCTCAAGACTCCAACTAATCAGAATCTTTGGATATGTTTAGTTATCTTTTTAATTGCTTCAGCTACAGATTTTTTAGACGGTTATTTAGCACGAAAACTTAATCAAATCACCGACTTAGGTAAATTTTTAGATCCTTTAGTAGATAAATTATTAGTTTTAGCACCCCTATTAGCATTAATTGAATTAGGCAAAGTTCCCGCTTGGGGAGTATTTTTAATTTTAGGTCGGGAGTTAACAATAGCTGGTTGGCGCGTTAATCAAACAAAAATTTCAGGAGCTAATATTTGGGGAAAATTAAAAACTGTAAGTCAAATTATTGCCATTGCTTTATTAATTGCTCCTTTACCTAAAATTTGGGCAACTATAGCAATAATTATGTTTTGGATTTCTGTTGCTTTGACAATAATTTCAGGGATAATTTACTTATTACCTCCTCAAGAAACTAGCAATACTTAACGAAGTCAGAAGTCAGATAGGGGAGCCGTCGGATTGGGGACGTACAGAAGTTGTTTTTGTCACGGGGATTTTGAGCAACCCTCCAAAAACATTTCGCCTTAAAAAGCGGAGTGGTGCGACCTAATTATTTTGATAAGTTGTATTTTTGAACTAATTTTTAATATCTGTTCATAATGAAAATTAATCCTGTAATAAGTAGGGGTTTGGTCTCCAAACCCCCCACATAAGAATAACTATATTTCAGTCAATATTTACAGCAGTTTTCAGGTCAACGAATTATGTTAAGAAAATGATAATTCTGTAGGGACGTTGCATGCAACGTCCCTACTCTATCCAAATTAAAACCGTTGCAATTGCTTTTTGATACACTAAATATTCAGCTATTAGCTGATATTAAAAATCATCCTTAATATTAAACAATTTTTGACGATATTGGCTTGAAGCTAGAATTGATGTATAATCTAAACTTAGCTTAATTAGTTATAGTGTTTCTCAAGTTACTGAAATACAGTTATTCTTCTTATTTTCTACTCCCTACTCCCTACTCCCTATTCCCTAAAACAAATGAGTATATTCACACTTCAATCAGTAAAAAAAGACTTTGGCATTAAAGAAATTTTGAAAGATGCCAATTTCAGTTTAGACCCTAACGATAAAGTAGGTTTAATTGGTACAAACGGTTCGGGAAAATCAACCCTATTAAAAATGATTGCTGGTTTAGAACCTACAGACGGCGGTCAAATTTTAGTCAATCAAAATGTGAGGATTATTTATTTGCCTCAACAACCAGATTTAGATGAAAATAACACTGTCTTAGAACAAGTTTTTGCCGATAGTGGCGAACAAATGGCACTGGTAAAAGAGTACGAAGAATTATCAGAAAAATTAGCTCATTATCCAGAAGACGATCGGTTAATGGTGCGTTTTTCCGAACTAACTCAAAAGATGGATTCTACCAATGCTTGGGAATTAGAAACTAAGGCAAAAATTATCCTCAGCCAATTAGGAATTCAAGATTTTGATGCTAAAGTTAGCAACTTATCTGGAGGTTATCGTAAACGAATTGCTTTAGCGACAGCCTTACTTTCTGAACCTGATGTTTTGTTAATGGATGAGCCAACAAACCATCTAGATGCTATCTCTGTAGAATGGTTACAAAGTTACTTAAATACTTTTTCTGGAGCAATTTTATTAATTACTCACGACCGTTATTTTCTCGACCGAGTTACTAATAAAATTCTGGAAATAGACCGAGGCGATATTTACACTTATTCGGGTAACTATTCCTACTATTTAGAAAAAAAAGCTTTAGCTGAAGAATCAATAGTTAGTTCTCAAAGGAAACATCAAGGCATATTACGTCGAGAATTAGAATGGTTGAAACGAGGTCCGAAGGCTCGCAGCACTAAACAAAAAGCCAGAATTCAACGCATAGAAGAAATGGAAGGGAAGGAGTTTAAACAAGCTTTAGGAAAGGTGGATATTTCTACTCCTGGTCGTAGGATTGGGAAAAAAGTTATTGAGCTAGAAAATGTTTCTAAATCCTATGACAGTAGAACCTTGATTAAAGATTTTACCTACGAATTTATCCCAGAAGATAGAGTAGGAATTATTGGTGGTAATGGTGTGGGAAAATCAACCTTAATGGATATTATCACAGGTAGGGTTGAAGCTGATTCTGGCAAAGTAGAAATAGGAACAACAATACATATAGGTTATTTTGACCAACATTCAGAAAATTTGCTTGATGCTGCGACGGAAAATCAAAGAGTAATTGATTATATAAAAGATGTGGCAGAGTATGTTCAAACTGCAGATGGTACTCAAATTAGTGCTTCTCAAATGTTGGAAAGATTTCTATTTCCTGGGAATCAACAATATGCTCCTATCTATAAACTTTCTGGTGGAGAAAAAAGACGATTATTTCTGTTAAAAGTATTGATGAGTGCCCCTAATGTTTTGATTTTAGATGAGCCGACTAACGATTTAGATGTACAAACTTTGGCAGTGTTGGAAGAATATCTCGAAGAGTTTAATGGTTGTGTAATAGTAGTTTCTCACGATCGCTATTTTCTCGACCGAACTGTAGAGAGAATTTTTGCTTTTGAAGGAGTAGGAAATTTACGACAATATCCGGGAAATTATTCCCTTTATTTAGATTATAAAGAAGTAGAAGCAGCAGCAAAAAAATCTGTAGAAGTTGAGGAAAAACCAAAGGAAACTCAGTCTAAACAGCAAAAAGCAGAAAGAGTTTCTCGTGATAAGACTGGGCAAAGAAAATTATCATCAAAAGAGAAGCGAGAATATCAGAATTTAGAGAAAAAAATTGCTCAGTTAGAAGCTGAAAAAGCTGAGGCAGAAAATGAACTTTATAATGCACCTCCAACAGAGGTCAGCGAAGTGCAAAAACTCCATGAAAAGGTAGAAAGTTTAGGACAAGAAATAGATATTGCTACAGAAAGATGGTTAGAATTAGCAGAGATAGATTCCTAAGCTTTTCCGGAACATTTGACCACTATAGCGTTTCTGAATAAGATGTGAAAACTGAGTCCTATTAAAAAAGGAATAAGTTTGGGGGAACTTGCAATAGTAAGGAAGAGAAAACAGGATTAAATAGTGAAAAATACAAGACAATGGATACCCAATTAGCATTCTTTTTTTATCAGAAAAAACCTGAATCTAGATTTAAATCTGATTTAAAAACACTATATCTTATTTATTTATTCATGCCTTATTCCTTATTCAAAAACTCTATGAAAAAGTAGAAATTTTAGGAGAAGAATATAGATATTGCTACATAAAGATGGTTAGAATTAGCAGAGATAGATTCTTGACTTTTTAAGAAACCTAAGAAACCGGATTTGTCGAGGGTAGATGTTAGATGGTGAGGTATTTAATACAAACCCGGTTTCTCTATTTTTTTATTTCAGTTGTAGGCAAAAGATATAACAATCTGCGCTTAAGTTGTAGTATTTTATCGTAGGGGTTTGGTCTCCAAACCCAAGCTTAAGATGGGATTTGGAAACCAAACTCCTACAGTTTATTTCACATCTAATTCCTAATTACTATGGCTAAGAAAGAATTGGTTAGGACAATTACCGAAAAATTTTGGTTTAAAGCCTCCCCTTTTAAGGGGATAATAAATAAAAATTTTCATGATTAGTCAATCCTATCCATTTTCAAGGAGAGGTAATTATTCATTATTCATTATTCATTATTCATTATTCATTATTGAATGTATTTATTCATCCCTCTTTGCTTCTTGCTTATTCAAAAAATCCATAAAAAAGTAGAAATTTTAGGGAAATAATATAGATATTGCTACATAAAGATGGTTAGAATTAGCAGAGATTGTTAGTTCATATAAAATCCGGTTGAACAGTCGTCATTGCGACGATAGGAAGCAATCTCCTAAACATAAGAGATTTCTTCCTTCCACTCCGTTCCAGTCGCAATGATTTAGCGATAGTAATTATCCGGATTCTATATCAGAGATTGTTAGTCAAATAAATCTAAAAAAGGAGCTAGATAAAAGAAAATTGGGAAGAAATAGTTTAAGGATTAAGCGAATATAATTCAGAGATGAGCATTTAACAGTTAAAATCTATTTAGTCATAGTATTAGTTATGGTTTTATTTAATGGTTTTCTCTCTAATAAATAGTCTCACGGGGTGACTGCTGAATGCTTAAACGCCATTGTGCTGCTTTTCGATCTATTTCTTTAATAAAGCTATCTTTGCCATTCATATAACTATCAATATCTGTAGGGTATTTTTGTGCTAAACTCCGCTTTAATTCACTATATTTATGTGCATCTTCAGGATGATAAATCATATAATCCCGAAATGCTAAATGTCGTTCTATTTGCTTTGAATTAACTTCAAAAATATGAACATGATGACTTCTAGTACCTTCCTGATTATTTTTACGAAAATAACGACGCTCGGCAATACCAAATTCACCCATTACTTTGTAACCTAGTGACTCCATTAAGGAATTTCGCTCATCAACTTTTACAAGATTCTTTACTTCAACCAATATATCAATAATAGGTTTAGCGTAAATATGAGGTATAGCTGTACTCCCAATATGATGTATGGCAATTATATTTTCTCCTAGAATATGATTAATTTTTTGTGCTTCTATCTGAAATTTTTCATGCCATATTGGGTTATGATTAACTACTTCTACTTTTCTCATGATTTTCATATCAGTTTCATAAATGTTTGCTAAATTATAGCAATCCTATTTGAGTTGTAATATTTTTGCTGGTAGGGGCGATTCGCGAATCGCCTCTACAGGAGTCAGAAGTTAGAATTTTAAAGATTTTTCGTTAATATTAACTGTTATAAAAATTTTCACAACCAATTTAGGATTTTTATATCATAATTATCAAGCAGATCGAGAATATTTAATGACAATTAATCAAGATTTATTGATTATAGGAATGATTGATAAATTGTACAAAATTTACTCCGTAGCATTCGGAGCAAAACCCTGTTGAAGATATTTGGTTGGAAACCAAAAATTTAATTAGATAATTCTATCATCTTTGCAGTTATTTTAAAGTAGTTAAGTGGCTATTTAGGTTTTTTACTGGTGGTCAAGTCAAATATTCGATTTCCCCAAACTTTTTCAGTATGGAATTTTGCCACAACCAATTTAGGATTGCTATATTTGGTTAAAAACAAAAAATTTAATCAGACAATTTTATCATCTTTGCAGTTATTTTAAAGTAGTTAAGTGGCTATTTAAGTTTTTTGCAGATGGTCAAATATTTGATTTCCCCAAACTTTTTCAGTATGGAATTTTGCCACAACCAATTTAGAATTACTATGTAGCAATCAGGAATCAGATGTGAGAATTGAGGTGTTGCTTAAAGGTATAGAATATAGAAGTTATGTAAGCATTCAGCTGTCAGCTATCAGCTATCAGCTATTAGCTATTAATTCATTGCCTGATAAGCAGGAATTAGTTTCCAAGAAGAATTCAAAATTATGTTTGCGCAGCATTCCGCAGGAAAAAATAAAGATCATTAGCTAACCGAAGTCAAGTTATTACTTGAAAAAGCTGAATGCTGAATGCTAATAGCTGAATGCTTACGAAGTTATCATATTCATATATATTAATTTTTTCTTTTTCTCTGTTCCCTGTTCCCTGTTCCCCGTTCCCTAAAAATATCCAATATCTCACAACTCAAATCATATTGCTATATTTTGATAGAGTATCGAAAACCTTATTCCTTACTGAAACTTATGAACTGTCAAGAACTATTAAAAAAATACTCTCAACAATGGCAAGCAGCAACCGTACATCCATTTTTAAATGAATGTAAATTAGGTACTATTAAAGCTCAACAATTTAACACTTGGCTAGTACAAGATTATCTATTTGTTGTGGAATTTACTCGGATGGTAGGCAGAATTTTAACTTATGCCCCTACCACTCATTTTAATTTAATTCTTAGCGGACTAAACGCTCTCCAAGATGAACTAAATTGGTTTAAAGATAAAGCAACAGAAAGACAATTAGATTTGAATACAAAAAAACAATTAACTTGTACAGAATATTGTGATTTTATGAATAAGATAACTG
This sequence comes from Dapis brunnea BLCC-M229, assembly GCF_050015995.1. Taxonomy (NCBI): domain Bacteria; kingdom Bacillati; phylum Cyanobacteriota; class Cyanophyceae; order Oscillatoriales; family Microcoleaceae; genus Dapis; species Dapis brunnea. The sequence continues at coordinate 22,019 of NZ_JBNHEP010000158.1, forward strand.
AGATGCCATATCCAGTACAAGCAACTGCATTATGGGAAATTGAACTAGCTTATAATCAAGGTTGGCAATTACCAGGAGAAATGCCACTACCTTATAATGAATTTGCCAACCGTTGGGGAAATCCAGAATTTACAAACTATGTTAAACTGCTAGAGGCACAAACTAATGAGGTATTACAAAGTGCCTCAATAACAGTACAAAATCAAGCTGAAGCTACTTTTTTAAATGTCGCTAGACTAGAAAAAGACTTTTGGCAAATGGCGTATAATGCCACTAATTAACTAGCTATCAGTCATCAGCTTTTAGCTTGCCTCTTTCAGAGGAACTTCGTTAACAGCTATGAGTTATTAATTCATGATCTTGGAATAATAAATTAGTCTCCAAGTAGAATTAAAAGTAATGAAAAAAAGGTTATTAATTGCTAATCTTAAGTAACTTATTAGCTTCAAAGCTGACTGCTGAATGCTGAATGCTGACTGCTTCTTTAACTTTAGGAGAAATTCAAAAAATGACACGAGCTATCATGGAAACAGAAAAGGGAACAATCAATTTAGAATTGTTTGATAATGATGCTCCCAATACTGTGAAAAATTTTGTTGAATTAAGTGAAAAAGGATTTTATGATGGCTTGAATTTTCATCGTGTTATTCCTAATTTTATGATTCAAGGAGGTTGCCCCAAAGGTACAGGTACAGGTGGCCCTGGTTATAAAATTAAATGTGAAATTAATAGTAATAAACATTTAGCTGGAACTTTATCAATGGCTCATGCTGGTCGCGATACAGGTGGCAGTCAATTCTTTATTTGTCACGCTCCCCAACCTCATTTAGATGGCGTTCATACAACTTTTGGAAAAACTGAAGATATGGAAGTTGTAAATGCTATTCGTCAGGGTGACAAAATTCTTTCTGTAAAGATTGAGAAGTAATTTTCATCTACCCCCATCTATATCTATGAATTGTTGATTTAGATGGGGAGTTTGTATAAAACTAAAATGTCTTGTAAAATTTTCATTTTTTCTACTTATTTACTATTTTATTTAGTGAGATTTTCTTGCTCTTAAAGGAACAGGTTTATTGCAACCTACGGATGGTATATCTTTGATAACTTCAAGACAATTTTTCCTAGAAGCTATAGGTGGATCGACAGAAAAATAAAGAGTATTAAGGTCGCCGTATTTTTCAAAATAGTTAGTAATAAAAGTAGAATTTTGATTTAAGTGAAGTACCTATCTAAATATTCAGAATAAGATGCTGCAGCTCATCCACATTCTTTTAACTCTTTAGATATGGAAGTTGTAAATGCTATTCGTCAGGGTGACAAAATTCTTTCTGTAAAGATTGAGAAGTAATTTTCATCTACCCCCATCTATATCTATGAATTGTTGATTTAGATGGGGAGTTTGTATAAAACTAAAATGTCTTGTAAAATTTTCATTTTTTCTACTTATTTACTATTTTATTTAGTGAGATTTTCTTGCTCTTAAAGGAACAGGTTTATTGCAACCTACGGATGGTATATCTTTGATAACTTCAAGACAATTTTTCCTAGAAGCTATAGGTGGATCGACAGAAAAATAAAGAGTATTAAGGTCGCCGTATTTTTCAAAATAGTTAGTAATAAAAGTAGAATTTTGATTTAAGTGAAGTGTCTATCTAAATATTCAGAATAAGATGCTGGAGATCATCCACATTCTTTTAACTCTTTTATCGTATCTCCTCACAGATAATACCCCAGAAAAACGACCATTAAATAAGAAAGTCTTTCTATACTAGGGAACAGGGAACACGCGCACTGGGAAAAGTTGGAAAAACATTTCCTAGTCTAAAATTCATCATCAGTAATTGTCCTAATAATCCTTTTTTAGCTATATATTTGCATCACAACTTACCAAATTAATATCAATATATTAACCAGTCAAGGGGAGTGGTTCAACTAATTCCTGACAATAACCAAAGTTTTCACATTTAACTTTATTACTGAGCAAAGAATAATCTAGACCAATAAGACATTCCATTGATATAAACCAAAAAAACAAAATTAAAATTGTATTTTTCAGCGATCGCCTATTAGAAAAGTTTATCCTTCCTTATAAATCATCCCATAATTGTGCAACGCCAGTAAAAATATTCTACGATTTCTAATATAGCTTAGGTCTCAGATAGTTACTTCATTCCACTTTTTTTTATTTATTCTTTCTTGCCTTTTCATTAAAATAACCATGAATCAAAATAATTACCAGGTGAAGTATTATCCTGGAGAATTGAAACTTTCTCTAAATTTAAACCAGATAATTCTTCAATGATTTTTAGATTCTTTGCTATGTCTACCAAAGGAAACGAAAACTGATGTTTATCTTGAATATACTTAGCTTTTTCTATAATTTCTGCTTTCTCAATTCGATTGTCACGAGTACCAATAATAATAGTATTTTTACCGCTAGTATGACAGACATAAATAGATGGAAAAATAGATTGAATAGTTTTCACATACTCCGCTTCAAAACGATTACTTTGTAATGTATTGACAACTATAACTCCAGACTTTGATAAATGGCGATCGCACAACTCATAAAATTCTTGAGTCGCTAAATTATAAGACATATAGCCATTGCCAAAAGCCACATCGACCATAATAATATCATACTTATCCCCATCGTTTTTTTGTTCTAAATATTCCCTACCATCTTGAATTTTTACTTTTAATCTTTCATTTAATTCGACTCCGAAAAATTTCTGAGAAATTGCCAGTATATTAGCATCTACTTCTGTACATTCTATTGTTACATCTGGAAAATAGTGATGTAAAACTTGAGGAATACTACCCCCACCAAAACCTGCGATATAAATTTTTTTTGGCTGACTATTCCACAGCAAAGCTAACATCATTGCCTGAGTGTAAGGAAAAATTAAATATGTAGGGTGATTCAAATTAAGTATTGATTGAACCCAATTCATTTTTAAAGTTACTTGCTCTACCAATACTAGCTGAATGATGAATTGAATTTTTTTTATAGTTAAAAAATGTATGCCAGAAGGTTGAGAAAAAATTACTCCATCAGGTTGTTCGTGCAGCCAAGAAATTCTTTGTCGAATTGCTTCTAAATTTTTAGCTTGCCAATCTTTTTGATTATTCATTTTTTTAGGGAATTATTTCAGTTATCAGTTATCAGTTATTTGGCTGAAGCAGCCGGATTAAAATAGGAATTTGGAGACCAAACCCCTACAGTTTTTTATTCATAAATTATTTAGATTAGAATTGCTATATATCTAGCATTTTCCCCTTTTTTCAAAATTTAATTAATACATTCCTGGCTAATAATTATCAAAAAAGTTATTCTACCTGTGGTAGTTATATCAAATCCTGTAGTATCTAATACCGCCAGAAACCCGGTTTGTTTTAAAGCCAAAGTTTATGGCATTAACAATTAATAATTATTAATTATTGATTGTTAATTGTTAATTAAATAATTCCGGTTAAAAGCCTCCCCTTTCAAGGAGAAAAAGCGGTCGTTTGCGGAGCAGTCCGTTAGGATGGGATGGCGAGGTCTCCTCGCCATATCCAATCGACCAAGAGAATAAATAATATTTCCTTATATTCAATCCTCTCGGTTTTAACCAGAGGTAATTATTAATTATCAATTATCCATTATCCATTAATGAACTCCTACAAACCTGATTTCTTATAACACTTCCGTTGCCAAGCGGATTTGATATTACTTATGTAATTAAACTTTCTCCCTTCTAACCTTTTTTTTGCTTCAGCCCTCTGTATTCTGTCTCCTGTCTCCTGTCTCCTGACTCCTTCTTCAATACAATTCATACTTTAATAATTTGCAAGCTATATATTCAATCTTCTCGGTTTTAACCAGAGGTAATTATTAATTATCAATTATCAATTATCCATTATCCATTAATGAACTCCTACAAACCCTGTTTCTTATAACACTTCGGTTGCCAAGCGGATTTGATATTACTTATGTAATTAAACTTTCTCCCTTCTAAGCTTTTTTTGCTTCTACCCTCTCTATTCTGTCTCCTGTCTCCTGTCTCCTGACTCCTTCTTCAATACAATTCATACTTTAATAATTTACAAGCTATCGGACCATTATAAACAGGAATTCTAGCAGAAGTTCTTAACCCCACCTGTTTAGATAATTGTTTATTTCCTGTCAAAATAAAAGCAGTCCAACCAGTAAAACGTTGTTTAAAAACATCACCCAACATTGTATAAAACTTACCCAATTCTTCCACTTCTCCTAAACGCTCCCCATAAGGAGGATTACAAATAATTATTCCTTTTTCTGCTGGAGGTTCTAAATTAGATAAATCCGTTTGTATAAACTTAATTTTATCTGAAACACCACATTTTTTAGCATTACTACGAGCTTGAAAAAGCACTTCTGAATTTTTGTCGCTTCCCATAATTATTGATTTTACTTCAGTTAATTGACTATTCTTAGCTTCTGTTAATAAATCTCGCCAAAGCGACTCATCAAAATCACGCCAATTCATAAAAGCAAATTTATTTTTAAACAATCCAGGTGCAATATTTAATGCTTTTAAACTTGCCTCTAAAGGTAAAGTTCCAGAACCACATAAAGGGTCTAAAAAAGGTAAGTCTGGAGAATATTCTGCCATCTCCAACAAAGCTGCTGCTAAAGTTTCCTTCAAAGGAGCAAAACCCATTGCCAACCGATAGCCACGCTGATGTAAACTACTACCAGAACTATCCAAACTAAGGATACAATTCTTATGTTCAATATGAGCATTAACTAATATCTCAGGATTTTTAGTATCAATATTCGATCTATAGCGAAATTTTTCTATTTGTTGCTCGGTAATAGCATCCTTTATTTGCAGAGCAGTATAATGAGTATGCTTTAATTTCTCATTACTTCCCGTACAGTGAACTGCCAATGTATTTTTAGGAGATATATACTTTTGCCAAGGAATTTTTTTAACTTCCTTATATAAAACTTCTCGGTTAACACATCTAACTTCTGCAATGGGAACTAAAACTCTAAAAATAGTTCTTGCCCAAAGATTAACCCGATAAAGTAAAGTCTTATCCCCAGTGAAACTTACCCCCGTAAATTCTGGAGAGACATTTTTAGCTCCTAAACTTTCTAATTCTTGAGCAGCAATAGTTTCTAACCCTTTAGCCACTTTGGCATAATATTGATTCATTAGACTTCTTCAGAAAATAGGGACTAGGTAGTAGGGAGTAGGGAGTAGGGAAAAGCAATTGATAATTTATGGATAAGAATTGATTTTATTTTTGATTTTTGGAGAAGTTTATTATAGGTAAACAAAATTATTTGTATAGCAACAGAACTTTTTAAGATAGTGAGGTAATTTTTACCCATCTTCTTTCCCTGTTGCCTGTTCCCTATTCCCTATTCCCTAAATTGAAGAACAATCTGAAATATAATTTCCATTACTATCTCTAGAAACTATATATCCTTGATATGGATTTGTCACTTCTATAAATCTTTGGGTACCACTACCAATTTCTTCATTTCCCGTAACTTCTATTCTTTGACCATTTTCTACTACCCCAACTCTACGACTTGCCGAGTTGCGTGTCTCAAAAATATATAATCCATTTGGTCTGAGTACATAACAAGTTTTTAACTTAATTCTTCCTTTAGCTTGGTAATTAATTACACGCTCGGTGAGTGCATTCTGTGTTCTTGAATCTACACGATATTGGTCTGGGCCAATAATATATTCAATCCCTTGTACTGGGTCATAAGCTTCCCAAGAACTACCTCTTTTTATAGCATTACCAACGATCAGCCAATCTTGCTCAGTTCCATTTTTGGGTTGACTAATGAATATATACTCACCTTTCCGGGTTTCGCAAATATTGATCTTAAAGTTTGTAGTTTCATAATTTGCTTTTTCAGAGCCATATCCATAACAGGTCTGTCCCTGGGATGGCAGAATTGCAGTCCCTAACACTAAAGCCGTTGTCAAACCTCCAACGGTGGCTAATCGGTGTTTCATTGTTTCTCCCCTTTCTGCCATTGGATAGTAGCAAAGCCTGATTATTATACCACAAATTGAGACATATCTCTCTAATAAAATAAAATAAATTCAGTCTAATTTGATATTTTTAACTATCTAATAAAATTTTCTATGAAAAACTTATAGTTAAATTGTGTAAAAATATTAAAAAGCAAATAAAAATCATTATTTTAGAGAGAGGTCTCCGATGGTAGCAATAAAAGACCGAGTAAAAAATAGACTTACAATAGAGACAAATAAAATTGCTCCTGATACAACGGCCATTCGTTCCCTGGATTGGGACCGCGATCGCTTTGATATAGAATTTGGTCTACAGAATGGTACCACATATAACTCCTTTATCATTCGAGGAGAAAAAAATGCCCTGGTGGATACATCCCATGAAAAGTTTCGCCAGTTATACCTAGATACCCTGTGGGGTCTGATCAAACCTACCGAAATAGATTACCTAATTATTAGTCATACCGAACCAGATCATAGTGGTTTAGTCAAAGACATTATCGAACTAGCTCCCCAAGTTACAGTAGTTGGAGCAAAAGTAGCAATTCAATTTTTAGAAAATTTAACTCATATACCATTTAATAAGCAAATTGTCAAAAATGGGGACCAATTAGATTTAGGCAACGGTCACGTTTTAGAATTTGTTTCGGCACCAAATTTGCATTGGCCTGACACAATATTTAGTTACGATCGCAAAACCCAAACCCTATTTACCTGTGATGCTTTTGGAATGCACTATTGCTCAGACAAAACTTATGATGAAAACCTCAGTGACATAGAAGCAGACTATAAATTCTATTACGAATGTCTCATGGCTCCAAATGCTCGCTCAGTCTTAAATGCCATGAAACGTATGAAAGCACTGGGAGAAATCAATACCATTGCCACCGGTCACGGTCCCCTACTACGTCATAATCTAGTAGAACTAACAAACCGTTATGAAGAGTGGAGTAAAGCAAAAAGCAAAGCAGAGACAACAGTCGCAGTATTTTATACTTCTGATTATGGTTATAGCGATCGCCTCTCCCAAGCTATTGCCCACGGGATAATCAAAACAGGGGTAGCTGTGGAAATGATGGACTTAAAATCTGCCGAACCCCAAGAAGTACGGGAATTGGTAGAAATGGCAAAAGGAATCGCGATTGGAGCGCCACCCAGCACAGGTCCGGTAGCTAGCACTGCTGAAATAGCGATCAGTACTATTTTGGCAGCAGCAAATAAAAAGCAAGCATTTGGTTTGTTTGAATCAGGTGGTGGGGACGACTTATCTATTTATCCTCTTGCCAACCAGTTTAAAGAATTAGGTCTCAAACAAGCATTCCCCAATATTCTAATCAAAGAAACACCCTCAGAATTAACTTACAAATTATGTGAGGAAGCGGGGACAGATGCAGGGCAACTTTTGACTCTCAAGGAAACTATCAAGCAAATGAAGTCTCTCGATAGTGACCTAGATAAAGCTTTAGGTCGTCTGAGTGGAGGTTTATATATTATTACTGCTACCAAAGGTGAAGTTAGTAGTGCCATGTTAGCTTCTTGGGTAGTACAAGCTAGTTTCCAACCTTTCGGAGTTTCTATAGCAGTAGCAAAAGACCGAGCTATTGAGGCACTAATGCAAGCTGGCGATCGCTTTGTCTTAAATGTATTGCGGGAAGATAACTATCAAGGTCTGATGCGACATTTTCTGAAGCGTTTCCCACCCGGTGCAGATCGTTTTGCAGGAGTGAATACTCAAACGGCTAAAAATGGTAGTCCGATTTTAAGTGATGCCCTCGCTTATTTAGAGTGTGAAGTAGCAAGTCGGATGGAAGCAAGCGACCATTGGCTGATTTACGCAACTGTTGATACTGGGCGAGTTAGTGACTCAGATGCTTTGCCTGCTGTGCATCATAGAAGAGTAGGAAATCATTATTAATTTAGAGTAGATTAGTAGTGCGGGCATCTTGCCCGCAAGCAAAATGAAAGGATACTTGATAAACAACCCTGAAGAAGAAGAATTCACGACTAGACATCTCCAAAAATTCTCATTCCTTCTCAATTTTAGCATTCCGCTTTTTGAGGCGCAGCCGAACCCAGACCATTTGCTTGAGCGGTAATGGTACTTCTGGGTGTAGCCCCTCCGACATATCTTCAAAAATTTTGATTGAACCTGGATAAACGGCAACTTGCCATCCTTGTTTTACAAGGTAAGCGTTTATAGCGGACTCCTCAAGAAAGTATATTATTCCTAGATGCTGCCTTTGCTCATCCACTTCTTCTGTTTCTACCTGTTGAACTCGGTTCAGATATTGTTGAACAAATAAATTGACCAAACCTTGAAAAGATTCATTTTTTTTGTAAAGCTTCTCAAGGTCTTCATAATATATCTTAAAATCCGATAATTTCTCAATTTCTGAAGTAGTCTTCAACTGAAATTGACAGCTTCGGGAATACTGCTCAAACAGCGAATAGTTTTGATTAATAAACTGTTCTCCAGTGCGAATTGCCTCTAACCGAGCTTCATCTCCTTTCAATCCTTGCCTTACCTCAATTGTCAGTCGGTATATACTATCAGTAACTAGGACTAGGCAAGCATTAAAGTTTTCGCTAATCCATTTGATACAACATTTTTACTTCCAAGACTGATTCCAAAAATACACTTTTGATACTTAAACAATGAGCTACGTAGGTGAACGGGAGATACTTTATATATACTTGCTTTATACCCATAAATTAGAGTATTTTTGGTAGTAGAGTTGGTTAAGTATAACTCGTTTCTCTTGAGATCGATTGCTTGATTAATTCTAGATTGAATCAACTTTAACTCCTCTAGGGAAAGATCATTCCAGTCAAAATTTTCGATTATTGTTTTTCGATCGCTATGACTATTCATATAAAAAATATTGATTATAACTACTTACTTTTCCTTGTTCTATAAACTTCTCGATCTAATTGAGCAATAAAATCTAGAATTTTTCTACTTTTTTGCTTTAGGAAGAAGAGACTTAAACCCCAAAATATCAAACATTCTTCCTTTTTTCTATCAAAATTAATACTCAATACCAGCCTGCGCCTTTACACCTTGTTCTCTAAAAGGATGCTTAATCATCTTCATTTCTGTCACTAAATCAGCCCTTTCAATTAAATCAGAAGGAGCACCTCTACCTGTAAGAATAATATGAGAATCTACTCGTTTTTCATCTAAGCCAACCAATAAATCTTCTAACTTTAGATAACCCAATTTTAGAGTAACATTAACTTCATCAAGCAAGACTAATTTAAAATCTGGGTTGCGGATAAAATTTAAAGCCAAATTCCATGCTTCATAAACTTTCTGAATGTCGCGATCGCGGTCTTGAGTTTCCCAAGTAAACCCTTCTCCTAAAGCATGAAAACGTATTTGTTCGCCCCACTTGCTAAAAATTGCTTTTTCTGCGGGTTCCCAAGCACCTTTAATAAATTGGATAATTGCCACTTGGTAGCCATGGCCCAAACAACGCATTACCATACCCAAAGCTGCCGTAGTTTTGCCCTTACCGTTGCCAGTATTCACAATAATTAAGCCTTTTTCCTGAGCAGCTTGAGATACTCGTTGTTCTTGTACTTGTTTACGGCGCTGCATTTTCTGTTTATATTGCTCTGGAGTTAGGGATGTCATTGCTAGATAATCTCAAATTTTACTAAGTAGAGTTTATATCATAATTAATATTAATTTGTCAATCAATATATAATAATATTAATAATATTAAGGCGTTTTCAAACACTAAATCATACCATTTTGAAAAAAAATTTATAAATACTGTGACTAATAAATCAGGAATAAGGAATAAAAATATTCAAAAATCAATAATTAACACTTAGATATTCTGGCAAAAAATAGGATTGGCTAAAAGTTTTTTTGTCTTTGATGATGGATAAATAAAAAATATCAACAATAATAACCATATATTTGTACCATTAAAATTTATATTATAATTGCTATTTTAACTAATAAAAGCCTTTGTATGGTAAATATTTAACTAAATTATGATTCTCTTTTCATATCGTGCAGCGAAACATTCCACTAACGTTTAAATTTTCAATGACGAATTTGCTGTATTTATTGGCTAAATATTGAGTCAAATTATGCAATGTATTTTGATTAATATTGACTATTTTTATCTGCAACATTCCTATATTCATAGAAGCTCTTTTCCAGTTAGTAGAACCAAGGAATTTATCTGGATTTAACCATTGTGAACAAGATAATTTAGCAACTAAATTTCGAGAAGATTTTGCATATTCAAATACTTGAGCTGTTGATAAGGTAGCTGCAGATTTTACTTGTAAGTTAACTGCCACAACATCTGCTGATTTAGATGTTTGAACTCGATTTCTACCAGCTTTTTTAGCATTGTAAAGAGCCATGTCTGCTGCTTGTAGCAACATCTCAGGATTAGATTCAGCAGAGCAGTTACTACTTGCCACTCCTAAACTACTTGTCACCCAGTTACTCACTGCCGAAGTTGTATGAGGAATTTCTAAAGCTTCGATTTCTCTTCTGATATTTTCTGCAACCTTCAATGCTCCTTCTATAGGAGTATTTGGCAAAATAACCACAAACTCTTCTCCACCATATCGAGCTACAAAATCTCCTGGTCGTTTGACTCCTGCACTAATAGCTTGAGCTACCTGTTGCAAACATTTGTCTCCCTGTTGATGACCGTAAGTATCATTGTAGTGCTTAAAATAATCTACATCTAGCATAATTACTGACATAGAACCATCATCCCGTTTTAATCTTTTCCATTCTTGGTCTAGTTTTTCTTGAAAGTAGCGACGATTGGAAACTTCTGTCAAACTATCAATATAAGCTATTTTCTCTAATTTTTGATTTCTTTGTTCTACACTATGAAACAGTTCAGCTTTTTGAATAGCGATCGCTGTTTGAGTTGCCAAACGCTCTAATAAATTAGTATCTAATACTGGCCACTGTCGGTTGTGAGTACATTGATGAGCTATTATTAACCCCCATGTAGTCTTGTCTGTACCTTGTTTTTCTGTTTCTTGATTAATTAAGATTGGTAGTACCATACTTGCTTTGACTTGAAACTTTCTGAGTAGCTCCGCATGGCATTTGTTGACATCTGAGGTATCAACATTATCTATTAGATTAATACAACCCTGTTTGTAACGTTCTATAATATTTGCATTTAGAAAACATGGGTCATCAATAATTTTACCTAACATTGGACTGCAACCTGCTGTAACAGATTCTTTTTCTATGATACCTCTTCCATCTTCCAAAAAACGATAAATCACCACACGGTCAGACTCCAAAAAAAGTCGTACCGACTCTACTGTAGTCTCTAATATTTCATCCAAATTTAAAGACTGATGAATCTGGTCTAAAATAAGTCCCAAAAAATGTTCTTTTTGTCTAAGTTCCTGGACAGCTAATAATGTTTTGAGTGCATTGTGAGGTTCTGTTTTTTTAGAAATAACCATAATTATCCCCCTGCGAATTATGAGTGAGTGTTCAAAGCAACCTGATGGTCTGTTATTAGCTGTTTCCAGCAAACAAGTTAATTAAAGTAATTTGTCTGATGTTCTTGTTTCATTACATATATCCTAACCAACCCAGTTGTGAAGTAGTAAAAAAGGCATTTAATTGCAAGTTTAATCTAAAAAAAAACACTAAATGTAATTCTTGACGAGTTATTGTGTATTTTTTTGCACATTCAAAACAACAGCATAATTTTTTGTGAGAGCTTATCCACATTCTCGCTATTCATCCAGAAATACGCTGATAATAAGAATATGTTGAGGATACAACAAAAAAGACTCAACAAACCAATGTTAACATCTACTTGTTGATATGTAGGTTCAAGAAATATTTTGAAGATAAATAAGGATATCTCCAATGATTCAGACTAACTCTCAAAAGAAATATATCAATATTATGGAAGAGATGGTTGCACAGGAAGTCAATCGCAAAATGAAATTGCTGCCTCAAAAGTTGGCAAAATATATTAAGGGAGCTGATGTAGAAACTTATGCTCTGAATCGTCTGCCACCATTATATGCTTGTAGTCAGGAAGGTTCGCAATTTCAAACAAAAAAAGCTGAAAAAGATTATCAACAAAAGATTGCTCTGGTAGTAAATCGTGCTTTTATTGCAGTACAGAGAGACCTACTGAAAAAATCAACTCCTCTATTTAGAGAGGAAACCAAAAAAGCATCTTCCGAAACTCAAGAAAGTAGCAATCAAAACTTGAGTTGGCATCATAGTCGCTACTATCGACTAGGGTGTGCTAGATCCTGAATCACCATTACCAAATTATTTATAGCAATACGCAAATAGTTGAGGACATTGAGACAAGTCCAAAAGCTATTGTAGTTAAATATTGCCTGCAACGTCAGTATGCAGGGCTAAAATTAGCTTGTTTGTAAGTCAAAATTTTTTTGTTTTTAGGCTGTTATAGCGCTTTTGAGATGGGTGAACTACACAATCAAAACCACAACCCTTTTAGGGACGTTCCATAGAACGTCCCTATTTTGATCTATTCAAAAGTCAAAAGTCATACCGTTTCACGGAAGTCAAAAGTCAGTATGGGCGAATGGCCATTCGCCCATACAAAAGTCATGCATTAATATTCGATCGGCTCAAAACTCTGACGTTAAAGTAATTTCAGGAAATAATTTCACATCTAAAGTTGGAAATTATTTGTGACATCTTTAAAATGATATCAAATCCGGTTAATTCGGTATAAAAAAATGTTCCATCTTCGTGTCATTGCCAAATCTTTCTAAATTCTCTCCCCTGCTAACTTTGCGCCTGGGCACCTCCTGAGTCAAGATCTAAATTGTCTTCCCTGGTAACTTCGCGCCTGGGCACCTCCTGTCTCCTGTCTCCTGTCTCCTTATCTAAATTACACCAATGCTACCAGATTTGATATAATCTCATGTCCGGTAGCATCGGAGCGTGTATAGAATTAAATCACAATTGCAAGAAAACCTTCTGTCTTCTGCTCTGTGCTTTCCTTCTACCAAAGTAGAAGTATTCAAGCGGACATGATATCATAAGACTTTTTCAGCAAACCCTAAATAGGGGGAAATCCCCAGGAACAAAGATTGCTGTCTCCTGACTCCTTATTCAATCACCAAGGACTACCAACCATAGTAAAACCCGCCCAATAATAAGGATGAGATAAATCTTGAGTGCCAAACTTTCCTAATGCCGATGGTAACACCACTGTACCACGCGCTCCACTTCCCCTTAACTCCCCATCTACAATCACTACCTCAGAACGCAACATTGCTAACTGCGCCTGTTGTAGTGCTTCTGCTTTAATCTTAGCATTATTCAAATGAGTATAAAACTCTGTCATTAACCCCAATGTACCCTCATCGCTCACATACCACAAACTAGCTAAAGCTGACTTCACTCTTGCTGCTACTGCTAATCCGGCAAACCCTAATTCCGCATTTCTGTCTCCTATAGCAGTGCGACAAGCTGACAATACTAACAACTCTACCGCAGGTTCATTCCAACCTAACTGCCTAATTTGGTCTAACTTGATTTGTTCACTCCCCCACAACTGAATATAAGAGTTGCTAGCTGTTCCCGGTAGAAAATCAGCATGAGTAGCTAAATGAATAATTGGATAAGGATATTTTTTTCGTTCATTTAACAAGTTATTGCGAGTGAAGTTTTCATTGAGGAACATATTACCTTGCCATAACTTTTCGGAGATAGTTTCTATCTCTACAGGTACTGCTGGTAATGGCTCTTTTTCCAGAAATTCACTGGCTCCCATTGTTAATACTTGGGTATCTTGAAGTGGGCGATAATTAGTATCCATTAAACTCACACTAGGAATCAGACTAATACTATATTTTTCTATCAGAAATTCTTCTCCGTCATGTAATGCTGCAACAGGTAAAGTTCGTAAACCTTCATCCATACTAAATAGTAAAGTGTCGATATTTGCTGCTGCTAATTCTGGTGCTATAGGTGCGATGAGCCAATCATATAATTGTTGTGCTAGTGGTAGATAGCTCTTAGTATTACGACGGGCGGGATTTGTAATTTGACCGCGCAACTTCAAGACAGATTTCATAAGTTTTTTCCGTTTAGCTTCGGGAATTGTTTTGATAATTGGCTGACTGTCTTTGGTAAATAATATGATTTGTAATTGGTCTCTATAAGCATTAATATAAACAACAGCCGATTCTTTTCCTGTTTGAGCAGCCATGTCTGTCAAGATATCTCTGACGTTTTTTGTATTAACCAATTTTTCGGCTAAGTCTTCTCCAAAGTAATCTGAAAATTCTTTGATCCGGTTTTCTTCTAACATCATTATTACTTGGTCTGAACCTGTGGCTACTGTTATAGGTTTGGTATTAACAGTATCAATTATCTTTAATATTTGTTGAGTTTGGGTGATGTTGTTGACAGACTCTTCTGTTTGTTCTTTGGCAGTGCCAGTATTTGTAGTTTGGTTGTTGTTACTGGGGGTTGTATCATTAAGATTGACTGATATCTGGCTGATATTTTGATTGGTTTCTTGGCTCTGAATATTGATTGATTCATTACCAAAATTTTGATTAATTTCTCCTAGGTTTTGTTGGCTACCAGCGGTTTGAATATTGGTAGTATTATTTCCTGCATTTTGAGTCACGTTGCCGATATTTTGCTGGCCACCGGCGGTTTGAATATTGGTGGCATTATTTCCTGCATTTTGAGTCACATTGCCGATATTTTGCTGGCCACCGGCGGTTTGAATATTGGTGGCATTATTTCCTGCATTTTGAGTCACATTGCCGATATTTTGATTACCACCAGCAATTTGAATATTAGTGGCATCATTGCCAGCAGTTTGAGTGATATTTCCTGTAGTTATGTCCCCAAATGTTGCTTGAATATTAGTGGCATCATTGCCAGCAGTTTGAGTGATATTTTCTGTAGTTATGTCCCCAAATGTTGCTTGAATATTGGTTGTGTCATTGTTGGTGAGGATACCCCCTGTGGTTTGAATATTGACTGTATCATTGTTGGTGAAGATACCACCTGTAGTTTGTATATTGGTAGTATTATTTCCTGCAGTTTGGTTGATATTTCCTGTGGTGATGTCCCCACCTGCAAGAGCAATATTGGTATTGTTATTGGTGGTGATGTTGCCACCATCTGTTTGAATGTTAATGGTATCGTTGCTGGTGAAGTTACCTCCTGTGGTTTGTCTATTGATGGCATCATTCCCAGCAGTTTGAGTGATATTTTCTGTGGTGATATCGCCACCTATCACTTGAATGTTAGTCATCTCAGTGGTAGTGATATTGCCACCCCCTGTTTGAATATTAATGGTATCATTGGTGCTTAAGTTGCCACCTGTACTTTGATTGTTGATGGCATCACTCTGGGCATTTTGGTTTATATCTCCTGTGTTGATGTTGCCACCTGTAGCTTGAATATTAGTTGTATTATTTGTGGTAATATCACCACCATTGGTCTGAATATTAATAGTGTCTGTGGTGTTAAGATTTCCACCTGTGGTTTGATTATTGGTAGTGTCATTACCTGAAGTTTGGTTAACATCTCCTGTATTGAGATTTCCACCTGTGGCTATGTTGGTAGTATTTTCTGTGGTGGTGAGGTTGCCTCCATCTGTTTGAATATTGGTAGTGTCTGTGGTGGCTATATTTCCACCTGTGGTTTGATTATTGGTAGTGTCACCCTGGGCATTTTGAGTAACATTTCCTGTATTGAGATTTCCACCTGTGGCTATGTTGGTAGTATTTTCTGTGGTGGTGAGGTTGCCTCCATCTGTTTGAATATTGGTAGTGTCTGTGGTGGCTATATTTCCACCTGTGGTTTGATTATTGGTAGTGTCACCCTGGGCATTTTGAGTAACATTTCCTGTATTGAGATTTCCACCTGTGGCTATGTTGGTAGTATTTTCTGTGGTGGTAAAGTTTCCTCCGTTTGTTTCGTTGGTAGTAGTTTCTGTGGTGGTAATATTTCCACCTGTGGTTTGGTTGTTGGTGGCATCGTTACCTGCGGTTTGGTTAACATCTCCTGTGATTATGTTACCACCTGTGGCTATGTTGGTGGTGGTGTCTGTGGTAGTTGCGTTGCCTCCGTTTGTTTGAATATTGGTGGTGTCCGTAGTAGCTATATTTCCACCTGTGTTTTGATTATTGGTAGTGTCATCCTGGGCATTTTGGTTAACATCTCCTGTGGTTATGTTACCACCTGTGGCTATGTTGGTGGTGGTATCTGTAGTAGTTACATTGCCCCCATCTGTTTGAATATTGGTGTTGTCTGTAGTGGTGATATTTTCACCTGTGTTTTGATTATTGCTGGCATTGTTACCTGCATTTTGGTTGACATCTCCTGTATTTATGTCTCCACCTGTGGCTATGTTAGTGGTGGTGTCTGTAGTGGTAAGGTTGCCTCCGTCTGTTTCGTTGGTAGTAGTATCTGTAGTGGTGATATTTTCACCTGTGTTTTGATTATTGCTGGCATTGTTACCTGCATTTTGGTTGACATCTCCTGTATTTATGTCTCCACCTGTGGCTATGTTAGTGGTGGTGTCTGTAGTGGTAAGGTTGCCTCCGTCTGTTTCGTTGGTAGTAGTATCTGTAGTGGTGATATTTTCACCTGTGTTTTGATTATTGGTAGTGTCATTACCTGCGGTTTGGTTGACATCTCCTGTACTTATGTTGCCACCTGTGGCTATGTTAGTGGTGGTGTCTGTGGTATTGGTAGTAGTGTCTGTAGTAATATTTCCACCTGTGGTTTGGTTGTTAGTGGCATCGTTACCTGCGGTTTGGTTGACATCTCCTGTGCTGATGTCGCCCCCTGTGGCTATGTTGTTACTACTATCATCTGTAGTTATGTCTCCACCTGTAGTTTGATTATTGGTAGCATCATCACCTGCATTTTGGTTAATATCTCCTGTGGTAATGTCTCCACCTGTGGCTATGTTGTTACTACTATCATCTGTAGTTATGTCTCCACCTGTGGTTTGATTATTAGTAGCATCATTACCTGCAGTTTGATTAATATCTTCTGTGGTTATGTCACCCTCTGAGGTTTGATTATTAGTCGTATCCTCCTCAGCAGTTTGATTAATATCTCCTGTGGTTTGGTCTCCCCCTGATGAAATATCTGTATTCGCGTCTCCTTCTCCTGCTTCTTGAGTAATATCTCCTGTCTCAACGTCTTCTGTTGCTCGTAGCTTTAAAATGCCTATTGTACCCTCAGATTTGATTTCGACATCATAAGTATCTATTGAACCATCTGTTGCTTCAACGTTAATCTCACCTGCGCTCGTTGTACCGATGGAACTCAAATCTCCTGTGCCTACTTCTGTGCCGTTGATTATAATACTGCCACTACTTCCCTCTGGAGCTTCTGTTGTCACATTCTCTGTGTTTACCTCTGCTGTCTGGCTTTGAATGGTTAAGTCTCCACTTTCTGTCATACCATAAGATGATACGTTGGCTAGGTTGACGCTTTCTGAGGCATTAAGTTGTACGTCGCCTCCTATTCCTTGCTCTGAGAAAGAGTCTATATCTCCTCCGGTGGCATCTATATTACCTATTCCACTCTCTATTGTGACATCTCCTCCCTGTTGCAGTCCTTCGGAACGAATGCCTCTAATGGTTATGCTGCCTGGGGATGTCAGGGTAATATTTCCGGCTGTTCCTTCTGTGGAAAATGTGTTTAAGTCTCCTTGAGCATCTATACTATTCTCACTGCTACTATGAATTGTAATATCTCCACCCTGTTGAGTTCCCTGAGATAGTATGGTGTTGATTTCAACGTGGCCTGCTCCGTCTATGTTTACACTTCCGGCTGTTCCTTGTTCTGAGAATGTTTCTATGGCTTGGGTAGCGGTAATTTTACCCTGTTGGCTGGTGATGGTAATATCTCCTCCTGTGGTGGGTTTGGTTGTATTGAGGGCGCTGGCTTCTAGTTTGCCTGTGGTTATGTTGCCTAGGGCTTCTATGGTTATTTTGCCGGAGCCGTCTGGGGAGCGGGAGTTAATCGTGCTGGCGGTGGTGTCTATTGTGCCGTTGTTGCTCTTGATACTGATGTCTCCGGCAAAGCCTTGGGTGGCTTCTCCTTCTGGTTTGGGTATGAGGGTGAAGTTATTGTTGTCGTTGAATTCTAGTCTTTCTCTGACGAAGCCTGATGCTAGGTCTATTTGACCTGTTTCTATGGTACTCTCGGCTGTAATTTCTATTTTTCCTGTGTCGCCAATGTTGGCACCGGAATATATTCTGGCTGTGGTGGTATTAATGTTACTGCCTGCTTCTAATGTTATATCTCCTCCTTGGCCTGGGTTGTCGGTTTCACTGTCGGTTGCAACTTCTGAGGCGGAGATAATATTGCTGTTTTCTGTGAGGTTGATTTCTCCTCCTGCTTTAATGTTAATTTGACCGCCGTTACCATCGGCAAAGGAGGAGATGTTACTGGTGGTAATGTTTCCTTGGGGGGCATTTAAGGTAACGTTTCCTCCGTCGCCTCCTCCTGAATAGTTGGCTAGGATGCCGTTGCTGGTGTCTATGTTTCCGGTTTCGGCTGTGATGTTTATTTGACCTCCTTTTTGTTGGCCGTGGGAACTGATGATGTTGGTGGTGACGTTGGTTTGGGCGTTGAGGCTGACATCTCCGGCGTTGCCTTTTTCTGAGAATGATTGAATTGGTTGGGTGGCGTTGATTTCTCCTTGTTGGCTGGTGATGCTGATGTGGCCTCCATCTGCTGCTTCTGTTTTATTGTTGGCTGAGGAGGTGATGATGCCTGTCGTGATGTTTGATTGGGCGGTTATTTTTATTTCTCCGGCTTTTCCGGTAGCTGTTTCGGTGCTTTGGGCTGAAATAATGCCGTTTTCTGTTGTGAGGGAGCCTGTGTTGATGGTGATGTTGCCTCCTACTCCGGTGCTTGTGGTTTCTGTGATTATTTTACCGTTTAGTTCAAGTTTTTCTGTGGGGTTGATTTTGATGTCCCCTCCATCTCCGTCGTTGGAGGTGGCTGCTGATATGGTAGTACCTTCGGCTATTGTCAGGTTTTGGGTTTGGATGTTTATTTCTCCGGCTGTGCCTGTACCTTCTGTTTCTACTGTTATTTTGCCGTTGCCTTGGATGTCTATGGTTTCTGGTGCGGTAATTTTAATGTTACCTCCATTACCACTGGAGGTTGTGCGAGCTGAGATGAAGCCAGAGTTGCTGAAGTTGATATCTATGTCTGGGTTTTCGTTGTAGGGTTTGAGGGTTAGGCTGCCTGCGGGGGCTTCGCCTTGGGTTTCAGCGAATATTCCTAGTTCTCCTGAGATGTCAAGTTGGTTGCTGTTGATAGTTATCTTTCCTGTTTTTTCTGTATCGATGGCGTTTAAGAGTGCTGTGGCACTAATTTTTGCTCCCTCTCCTATGGTGACTGTTGGAGACTTGATGGTAATATCTCCAGCGCTACCACTGCTGTCTGTTTCTGTGGTGAGGCTTGTTCCTGTTTCTAGGGTAAAGTTGTTGGTATCAATGTTGATATCCCCTGCATTTCCGGTTCCGGTTGTAGAAGCTGTAATATTTATTCCATCAGCTATTGTGAGGTTTTGGGTCTCAATTTCGATGGTTCCAGCATTGCCTGCTCCTGTGGTTTCTACTGATATTTGACCGTCTCCTGTGATGTCTATGGTTTCTGGGGCAGTAATATTTATATTTCCACCGTTACCTGTGGAGGTGGTGCGGGCTGAAATGAAGCCTGAGTTGCTGAAGTTGATGTCTAGATCTGGGTTGTCTTGGTAGGGCTTGAGAGTGATGGAGCCTGCTCGTGACTCTCCTTGGGTTTCGGCGAATATTCCGAGTTGGCTAGAAATGTTAAGGGTGTTGGTAAATATCTTGATGTTTCCGCCTTCTTCTATGTTGGTGGCATTTTCTAGTGCTGTGGCACTAATTTTAGCTCCTTCTCCTATATTAATTAGAGGGGAGTTAATATTTATATCTCCAGCTTTGCCTGCGCTGTTGGTTTCTACTGAGAGTTGGGTATTGTTGTCTAGATTGAATGTTTCTGTGGCTTCTATTTTGATATTGCCTCCGCTTCCTTCTCCTTCTGTGAAGGCTAATATTTGGGAGTTGTTTTGAATGTTGATATTGCTGGCTTCTAGGTCAATGTTGCCTGCTTTTCCTTCTGCTGTACTGGTGGCGGTAATTTTTACTTCATCGGCTACTGTGAGGTTGCCTGTGTCTATTTCAATTTTGCCTGCATTTCCTGTACCTGTTGTTTCAACGGAGATTTTTCCGTCTCCTGTAATATTGATGGTTTCTTGAGCGTCAACTAAAATGTCGCCTCCTCTTCCAGTTGATGTTGTAGTAGCGGTAATATCTATACTGTCTGTTATTGTCAGGTTTGGGGTGAGAATTTCAATTATGCCTGCATCACCTGCTCCTGTGGTTTCAACTGAGATTTTTCCATCTCCTGTAATATCTATGGTTTCTGGGGCGAAGAGGGATATGTTACCTCCGTTGCCGATGGAGGTGGTGCGGGCGGAGATGAAACCGTTGTTGTTGAAGTTGATGTCTAGGTCTGGGCTACCATTGTAGGGTTGGAGTGCGAGTGCGCCTGCGGGTGAGTTGCCTTGGGTTTCGGCGAATATTCCTAGTTCTCCTGAGATGTTGAGGATGTTGCTAAATATACTGATGTTTCCGCCTGCTTCTGTGTAGGTGGCTTCTTCTCCTGCTGTGGCACTGATTTTTGCTCCTTCTCCTATGGTGACTTGGGGGGAGTCGATGCTTATGTCTCCAGCTTTTCCAGCGCTGTTAGTTTCTACTGAGAGTTGGGTGTTGCTGTCTAGGTTGAATGTTTCTGTGGCTTCTATTGTAATGTTGCCTCCCTTTCCATCTCCTTCTGTAAAGGCTAGTATTTCGGAGTTGTTTTGTATATTAATATTGTTAGCTTCTAGGTTGATGTTGCCTGCATCGCCTGCTGCTGTGGTGGAGGCTGTAATGTCTATGCCGTCGGTTATTGTGAGGTTAGTAGTGTCGATTTTGATAGTACCTGCATCACCTTCTCCTGTGGTTTCGACTGAGATTTTGCCGTCTCCTGTAATGTCTATGGTTTCTGGGGCAGTAATATCAATGTTGCCTCCCCTACCTATAGATGTTGTGCGGGCTGAGATAAAGCCAGAGTTGCTGAAGGTTATATCTAGGTCTGGGTTGTCATTGTATGGTTTGAGGGTAAGAGTACCTGCAGGTGAATTTCCTTGAGTTTCGGCGAATATTCCTAGTTCTCCTGAGATGTTGAGGGTGTTGCTAAATATCCTGATATTTCCACCTCCTTCTTCTGTGTTGGTGGCTCCTTCTAGTGCTGTGGCACTGATGGAGGTGTTGTTGCCTATGGTGAGTGTTGGGGATTTGATTTCTATGTTTCCGGCTGCTCCAGCGCTGTTGGTTTCGGCGGATATATTGACTCCTTCACTCAGGGTCAGGTTTTGGGTGTCAATGTTAATATTCCCTGCTTTTCCTGCTCCTGTGGTTTCAACTGAGATTTTGCCGTCTCCTGTAATGTTTATGGTTTCTGGGGCAGTAATATTAATGTTACCTCCATCACCTGTGGAGGTGGTGCGGGCTGAGATGAAGCCTGAGTTGCTGAAGGTTATATCTAGGTCTGGGTTGTCAGAGTATGGTTTGATAGTAAGAGTACCTGCGGGTGAATTTCCTTGAGTTTCGGCAAATATTCCTAGTTCCCCTGAAATGTTCAGCTCATTACTAAATATCCTAATATTTCCCCCACCTTCTTCTGTGTTGCTGGAGTTTTCTTTGGCTGTGGCACTAATTTGTGTGTTTTCGCCGATGGTGA
This sequence comes from Dapis brunnea BLCC-M229, assembly GCF_050015995.1. Taxonomy (NCBI): domain Bacteria; kingdom Bacillati; phylum Cyanobacteriota; class Cyanophyceae; order Oscillatoriales; family Microcoleaceae; genus Dapis; species Dapis brunnea. Next base: position 43,868 of record NZ_JBNHEP010000158.1, read on the forward strand.
GTTGAGGAGATTTGATTTCTATATTTCCGGCTGCTCCAGCACTGTCGGTTTCGGCCGAAATACTAACTCCTTCACTCAGGGTCAGGTTTTGGGTATCAATGTTAATGTCACCTGCCTTGCCTTCTCCTGTGGTTTCAACTGAGATTTTGCCGTCTCCTGTAATGTCTATGGTTTCTGGGGCAGTAATATCAATGTTACCTCCCTTGCCTATGGAGGTGGTGGAGGCGGAAATGAAGCCTGAGTTGCTGAAGTTAATATCTAGGTCTGGGTTGTCGTTGTATGGTTTGATAGTCAGAGTACCTGCTGGTGCTTCTCCTTGAGTTTCGGCGAATATTCCGAGTTCTCCTGAGATGTTGAGGGTGTTGCTAAATATCCTGATGTTTCCGCCTTCTTCTTCTGTGTTGGTTGCTCCTTCTAGTGCTGTGGCGCTGATGGAGGTGTTTTCTCCTATGGTGAGTGTTGGGGATTTGATTTCTATGTTTCCGGCTGCTCCAGCGCTGTTGGTTTCGGCGGATATATTGACTCCTTCACTCAGGGTCAGGTTTTGGGTGTCAATGTTAATATTCCCTGCTTTTCCTGCTCCTGTGGTTTCAACTGAGATTTTGCCGTCTCCTGTAATGTCTATTGTTTCTGGCGCAGTAATATTAATGTTACCTCCGTTACCTGTGGAGGTGGTGGAGGCTGAGATGAAACCGTTGTTACTAAAGTTAATGTCTAGATCTGGGTTGTCGTTGTAAGATTTGAGGGTGAGGGTGCCTGCGGGAGATTCGCCTTGGGTTTCGGCGAATATTCCTAGTTGGCCTGAAATGTTGAGTTCATTGGTGCTGATGCTAATGCTTCCCTCTTGTGCGCTTGTAGCTCCTACTTTGGCAGTAGCACTAATTTCTGCTCCCTCTCCTATAGTTACTGTTTCGGAGTTGATGCTGATCTCTCCTGCTTTTCCAGCGCTGTTGCTTTCTGTGGTGAGGCTAGTGTTTTGGTCTAGGTTTAGGTTTCCGGCTTCGATGTTGATGTTGCCTGCTGTTCCTGTACCTTGGGTGTCGGCTTGAAGTTTGCTGTTGTTGGTGAGTTCGATGTCTTGGGGGGTTTTGAGGGTTATTTCTCCGGCGTTTCCTTTGGCGTTAGTGGTGCTGAGGATGTTGCTGTCGTCAAATGTTATCGCGCCACCTTCGCTTTCAATGGTAACGTTTCCAGCGGGGTTGTCACCTTTGCTATCGCTTTCGATGGTGACGTTGTTGAGGTTGAGGTCGCCATTGCTGAGGATAGAGACGTTTCCAGATTGGCCTTCGGTGGCTCCTACGTCTACTTCTATTGTTCTACGCCGATCAACTTGTATACTTACTTGTTTACTGGTAATAATAGATAAGTCATTGAGTTTAAGGTTTCCTTGTGACTTACTTTCTATTGTTACTTTTCCTGAATTTCTGTCGGAAGATAGGGTGAGTATTTCTGCGTTGGTAAGGTTGTTGGTGGTAATGTTAACGTCTCCACCATTTCCGGAACCGTTTTCTCCTACTGAGAATGTTCTGATTTCTAGTTGTTCTGCATCTTCAAATTCTGGAGGGTTGAATTTTATTGTGTCTGCAGTCAAAGTAATAGTTCCTCCATCTCCTGAGTTACCAAATTCACTAAAGGAAAGAGAATTGAGCGATTCTGTGGTGAAATTACCAGTCTGAGTCGAGATGGTTATATCTCCCCCATTGCCCCCATTGCCATCATACGACCTGGCATTGAGCGGTCCTGTGGTGATATCACCAGCCTGAGTTGATATCGTTATATCTCCCCCATTACCCCTGGCCGATAAGGAATTGAGGGCCTGCACCCTGATATCACCAGCTTGAGCCGAGATCGTTATATTTCCTGCATCGCCCTCAGACGAAAGATCTACCCCGTCGGTATGAAATAACGCAGAATCAATTCGTGTTGCAGTAATATCACCAGTCTGAGTTGATATTGTTATATCTCCCGCATTACGATCAAACGACGAGGAATGCAGGAAGTCTGCAGTGATATCACCAGTCTGAGTTGATATCGTTATATCTCCCCCATTGCCCCTAAACGCAGGTGATACAAGCCTCTTCGTGGTGATATCACCAGTCTGAGTTGATATCTTTATCTCTCCCCCATCGCCACGAGATCCCGCAGCATTGACGAATCCTCTCGTGGCGATATCACCAGTCTGAGTTGATATCGTTATCTCTCCTCCATTGCCCCGAGACGACGAGGATAGGAGTGCCTCTGTGGTGATATCACCAGTTTGAGTTGATATCGTTATCTCTCCCCCATTGCCCCCAAACGACCTGGAGTCCAGGGATCTTGTAGTGATATCACCAGCATGAGTCGATATCGTTATCTCTCTCCCCTTGCCATTAAACGACCTGGAATCCAGGGATCCTGTAGTGATATCACCAGAATGAGTCGATATCGTTATATCTCCCCAATTGCCCCAAAGCGACCCGGTATTGCTTCCTTCTGTGGTGATATCACCAGCATGAGTCGATATCGTTGTCTCTCCTCCATTCCCCCTAAACGACCAGAGATCCAGGGATCCTGTGGTGATATTACCAGTTTGAGCCGATATCGTTATATCTCCCCCATTGCCCTCAGACGAGGAGGAGTCGATCGATTCTGTAGTGATATTACCAGAATGAGTCGATATCGTTATATCTCCCCCATTGCCCTCAGACGACTCGGATTCGAGGTATTCTGTGGTGATAGCGCCATCCTGAGTCGAGATGGTTATATCTCCCCCATTGCCCTCAGACGACCCGGAACTCAGCGATCCTGTGGTGATATCACCATCCTGAGTTGATATCATCATCTCTCCCCCATTGCCATTAAACGACCCGGAACTGAGCGATTCTGTGGTGATAGCGCCATCCTGAGTCGAGATAGTTATATCTCCAGCATTGCCATTAAACGACCAGGAACTGAGCCATCCTGTGGTGATATCACCAGTTTGAGTCGAGATAGTTATATCTCCACCATCGCTATCACGCGATGAGGATCTGAGCAATCCTGTGGTGATAGCGCCATCCTGAGTCGAGATAGTTATATCTCCCACATTGCCATAAACCGACCCGGAATTGAGGTATTCTGTGGTGATATCACCAGTTTGAGTCGAGATAGTTATATCTCCACCATTGCTATTACGCGACCAGGAATTGAGGTATCCTGTGGTGATATCACCAGTTTGAGTCGAGATAGTTATATCTCCACCATCCCTAGGGTAAGAAGTATCAATATCACCCAAAACAATACCAGCACCAGTAATAGTCAAATTCCGCCCATTAGTCTTAATAGTATCCTTCTCATTATCCAACATCTCCACAATACCGACTCCATCCCCATCCACATCAGCCCGAAATTCTATTTTTCCCTCCCCTGCTTGAAATTCCAAGACATCATCCTCTATATCCTCAATAGTAATATCATTTGTTGCCTCCAATTTAATATTCCCATCCCCAGAACGATCATCAAATTCATCTCCTATAGAAATATCAGTTCCAGACAAAGAAATATCTCCCACCGTCCCGTTATTTGAAGAAGAATTCACCCCTTCTATAGTTATCTTACCCGTCTTAGTGGAGAGCATGATGTTACCACCAGTTTCCTTGCCACCTGTGTTCTGGCTTCCTGTGGTGATGTTACCAATCTGAGTCGAGAGCGTGATGTTACCACCATTATTGTTGCCACCAGAATCCAGCGCTTCTGTGGTGATGTCACCAGTCTGAGTCGAGAGCGTTATATTACCACCAGCAGCAGTCTCGTTGCCACCGGTATTCTGAGTTCCTGTGGTGATGTTGCCAATCTGAGTCGAGAGTGTGATATCGCCACCATTATTGTTACCACTGGAATTCAGCTCTTTTGTCGTGATATTACCAATTTGAGTCGAGAGCGTTATATCTCCCCCATCCTCCTCAGAGGAAGTAGAAATGGCCTCCGTTAAAGTCACATCTCCTGCACTCTCAATTTTAACATCTCCTCCAACAGTAACAATACCATCCACATCCTCACTCACACCACCAATATTCACATTTCCTACATCAAAAAATACCCCACCTTCACCAGAAACCGCCTCTAAATTTTCCACATTTAACTCCAAAGGCGCATCAATTAAACCTATTCCGCCACTGCCACTTGTTTGAAACAAAACACTACCTGCATTAATAGTCGAACTATTAGAAACTCCAGCAATATTTCCCCCATTAGCATTAACTAAAACCTGCCCTGTTGTAGTTAAATTTGCGAGATTTATATCTCCTACTTCTCCTAAATTTCCTAACTCAATATTAATAGATCCACTTCCAGCATTTAACATAGTTCCGTCTAACTGATTTATTGATGCTGCCCCTTCACTCCGGTTAGCAGCATTCATCTCATCATTATTCCCAAGTAAGTCAATATTTCCATTCCCAACTGATGTGTCAATATCCGCATTTATATTAATACTTCCACCAGCTTTTAATTCTACAGACGAATCAGTTTCTATCTTTTCATTAACTGTTATATCATTGTCAGCGCTTAAATTAATATCTGCATCCCCAGCAGAAATATTTTCTGCTAACATTACATCTCCATCACTATTAATATCAATATCTCCTCCAGCAGTAACAATACCATCCACATCCTCACTCACACCACCAATATTCACATTTCCTACATCAAAAAACACCCCACCACTGCCACTAACCGCTTCTAAATTTTCCACATCCAACCGCAAAGGTGCATCAGTTAAACCTATTCCCCCACTGCCATTCGTTTGAAATAAAACACTCCCGGCATTAATCAAAGAATTCTCAGAAACTCTAGCAATATTTCCCCCATTAGCATTAACTAAAACCTCTCCTGTTGTAGTTAAGTTTGCCAAATTTATATCACCTACTTCTCCTAAATTTCCTAACTGAATATTAATAGTTCCACTTCCAGCATTTAACGTCGTTCCATCTAACTGATTTATCGAAGCTGCCCCTTCACTCCGGTTAGCAACATTCATCTCATCATTATTACCAAGTAAATCAATATTTCCATTCCCAACTGATGTATCAATATCCGCATTTATATTAATACTACGACCTGCTTTTAATTCTACAGACGAATCAGTTTCTATCTTTTCATTAACTGTTATATCATTGTCAGCTTCTAAAATTACATTCCCTGATAATTGCCCAATATTTTCTGCACTAATTGTCACATCTGCATTCTCATCTTGAGCAAAAGGATCTATTGGTGCTTCTGTTTCTGTCGTTTCTGAACCATCAGCAATTTCAGAATTTTCTGTCGTTTCTACCTCAGTATTATCTTCTACTGCTTCTGTTTCTGTCGTTTCTGAACCATCAGCAATTTCAGAATTTTCTGTCGTTTCTACCTCAGTATTATTTTCTACTGTTTCTGTCGTTTCAGAACCCTCAGCAACTTCAGAATTTTCTGTCGTTTCTACCTCAGTATTATCTTCTCCTGTTTGTGAAGTATCAGAATTTTCTGACTCTCCTATCGTCACACTTTCTGGTTGTGAAAATATTGTTCCATCTTCTCCCAATGCTGCAGTAACATTCACATTTCCATCAAATGTTAAATCTTGTTTTCCCGTAACTTCAACAAACCCTCCATTACCAGAAAATTCTCCTCCTTTAGCACTAATATTTCCGTCAAAATTAGTAGTTCCATCAGACCAAATTATTACTCTTCCTCCATCTCCATTCTCAATAGCATTAGCAGAAATATTTGAGCCACTATTAACAGAAGTTTGTTGAGAATTAAAAACTGTGCTATTCTCTTGAGAATCGCCTCCAATTAATACTGTACCTCCACCATCTAAACCATCAGCATTAATATTAGTATCAACCAGAGCTACGCGATCTCCCAATACATTTACTTGACCTCCGACGTTTGTTTCATCCCCCCCTTCATAAGGGGGGTTAGGGGGGATCGAAACATCTATATTTCCAGAAGCGATCGCCGTTCCTGCTACATCCTCAACCACTGTATTTGAAGCTGTCAATACCACTTCCCCACTTTCATTCACAGTTATGGATGTGGCATTCATCTCACTCCCACCTGTTAAAAGTCCGGGCAAAGATTGGGGGGTAATACTTACGGTTTCTGACTCATTTCCTGTTGTTGAGGGTACTTCTAAACTTAATACATGTCCTGGTTGAGATATTTTCAAGGTGCTGCCACCTTCTACTGCTGCGATGGTAATGTTTCCCCCTGGGGTGGATAGTTGGCCAGTGTTGATGACTGTTCCACCTACAAAAGTTAGGTTTTCTCCAGGATTTAATGTTAAATTGGCTTCGTTAACTATAGCACCTGGGTTAGATACATTAAATCTATAACCACTGGGTTCTCCGATTAAGTTAGCATAATCATTTGTACCCATGGCCTTAAACCAGTAATTGTTGTTATCAAAACCAATTCCTGTGGCGGTGGTGACACTGAATGAGGCGGGTATGTTGAGGCTAGCATTCGGGCCAAACATTATGCCTGCGGGGTTCATTAAGAAGAGGTTGGAATTACCCCCGATGACTTGGATGAGACCATTAATATAAGAGGCATTTCCACCTGTAACTCTACCGAGAATGTTGCTGGTGTCTGGGGTGGTAACAAAGTTGGCAGTTTGGCCAGAATTGACATTGAATTGGTCAAAGCTATGGAAAAGGTTAGCCCCACTGCGAGTTCCTCCTTCAATGTTGAATTGATTACCGTTTTGATTAATAGTTGTGTTGGTGCCGTCGTTAGCAGGAGTTATAGGTTGAGATTTGGCGGGTGCTGCTGCTAATGTGCCAAGCATTATAGTCAGAGCTGTAATTTTGTAAGAATCTGCAAAATTAGGTTTCATAACAATATTCAATACTAGGAGTTAAAAAAATGATAAAAATCAGACGTATTAGGAGCCATAGGACTGCCTACTAGGAGGCCACCTACATGATTATTCAGTAAAACTTTGATATTTCCAGTGATAAAAATCACCCAAAACCCCACATAGGTAATGGAAATAGGTCAAAACCCTGAAAATGACTCCAACCCAAATGGATAAAAAATATGATTCTTAGATGCGAAACCCTTGCCCTGTAAACTTTGTAGCCTATTTGAAAAGTATTTTTAGCTCTAGCAATGTTTTCTGATGATTATTTGGGTGTAATTAAGTTTTACATTCAAATAGCATTGCTAAATAGTAATAATAAAGCTAAATTAAATTATCTCATATTTTATTAGATTATGTCAAGTAGAAAAATTCCTCAAGCATCATACAACAGATAGAAAAACCTTTAGATAGGAGCAAGAATAGGCTTTCTGTGTATACGTTAAAATTTAATTAAGATTTCGCCAACAGTATCCATCTAACGTTGAGAAATATGCGCTTCTAGTTGACTCAAATTTTTTGCTAAATCTTGAAGAGCATTGAGTAGTTGTTCCTTAGCTTCACCTACAAATAAATCATTAGCTAAACCTAATAACTGATAAACATTTAGGATCATTTCCTCAAATGACTGTTGTACTTCAAGATCGTACATTTTGGCTGTCTCTAGAGGTTTATTTAAAGCACAACATACTATGAAGTCGGCTGAATTAACTCCATCACTAGAAGCAAGTTGAGCGATCGCCTCTTTGTCTGTATAGGAAACAGGAAATGATATAACTGCATTTTGAGATTCTGTTTTTTTAGAAATCACCATAATTATTCTCCTGGGAATTATAAGTTAGTCTTCTCAACAACCTGCTGCTCTGTTATTTATGATGTCCAGCAAACAAGTTGATGAAAATCATTTGTCTGATGTCCTTGTTTCATTACATATATCCTAACTAACCCAGTTGTGCAAAAGCCAAAAAGGCACTTAATTGCAAGTTTGAGCGGAGAAAAAGACACAAAATGTCGTTTTCCCACGAGTCATTGTGTATTTTTTTGCACGTCCATCACAACAACAACATCTTTTGTGAGAG
>NZ_JBNHEP010000159.1:0-34246 GCF_050015995.1 Dapis brunnea BLCC-M229
ATTTGCTAAAAATTCATCCTTGAGTTTATCTAAACGTTTTAGTTCAGAATTTTTTGTTTCTAGAGTGTTAAATGATTCTTCTAATTGCACAGCCATTGTATTAAATGAATGGGCTAATTCTCCTAGTTCATCAGAGTGTTTAACTTCTACTTTTTGTTGCCAATTTCCTTTGGCAAAAGCTTTAGCTGCTTTATTTAACCTGAGAATTGGTTTTATCACCCACCGAGAAGTTAAAATTCCACCAGTTATTGCTAATCCTAATGCACCTAAACATAAGAAAATTGTATTGCGTCTTTGAATATTAATTTCCTCCATAAAATCTGCTTCTGGAACTACTACTACAATCAACCAATCAATACCAATACCATATTTTACAGGTTTAATTTCTAGGAAATTTCGTTGATGATTAAACTCAAAACTTAATTGTTTACTTTGATTTATATGAGTTAGACCTAAGAATCTTTTCTGTAAGTATTTAGCAGCAGCTTTAATTAATGGTTCACTACTTTCTGAGAATTTCAATCGTTGTAATTTTTTTCCATTAGCTTCAGTCGTAAATAGCACTTCTGAAGTAGACGTAGCTACCATTAATCCCGAACGTTCGACAATGAATATTTTACCCGATTTACCAATTTTTAAATTCTGTAGAAAATTGCTAATTTTTTCTAAGCTTAAATCAACTGAAAGTACGCCCTGACGAATACTTTTTTGGTCATAGTAAGGCAATACATGAGCAATTCCTAAATTATTTATTGAACCATTTCCACTGATCCAGGGGTATATTTTACTCCAGGTTGGTATACCTGTTTTTATAGCAGCTTGATACCAAGGTCTTGTTCTTGGATCGTAATCATATTCTCCTATTGGTAGTTTAGCTATATTACCCTGGTTGTCTAAGAGATATTCTTGCAGTTGTCCATTACTAAATTCATCACTAATTCCCAGTTCTAAACTATTTTCATTTAATCTCAATACCCAGATTACTTCTCCTTTTTCACTACCAAAACCAATGCTACTTACTTCATTAAATAGTTGAGTTTGTTGAAATAGATATGGTCGCCAACTAATTAAATTGTCTATGTCTAAGTTATTCAAAAGAAGAGCATCTCTATTAATTTGATTAATAAAGGGAGGAATTTTTAGATAGCTTTCTAGATGTTCATCAACACGGGTAGTTACTTCACGGAGTAGCTGATTAGCAACATTATTGACTGCTTTTTGTCCATTGCGTAATGATAGCCATCCTGTTAAACCTACAGCAACCATAATTTGCAGCACTATAGGTAAGACAAAAACTATGCGTAGAGAAGTTTTTCGATCCTTTATTTCATTTGATTTATCTGAATATCTAGTTGGCATAAGTAAATTTATCCTGATATTACAAAGAATAGGGAATAGGGAGTAGGGAATAAGCTAAGACCCATTTAAAATGTGTCTTAGCAAGTCAGATAGGGGAGCCGTCGGATTGGCGACGTAAAGAAGTAATAAGGCTTGTACTTTTAACTTGGTACACAACAAATTAAGTCGTTTAAATGCAAAACCGCTTAGGGAATAGGAAATAGATATAATAATCCTAAATTGGTTATGATCTTTGTTTATAACAATTAATATTAACGGAAAACCTTGAAAATTCTCTACATTGCCAACCCAACGGCTCCTCTACCTAACTACTGGCTACTATCAGAAAAATATTACAACTCAAATAGGATTGCTATAAGAAATAAAAAACTATATATTATGAACATAATAACTGCTATTTTCTCGGCTTTTAGGTGACAGTCAAATTATGACATCTGATTTTTGATGGCTATGATAAGTATAGCAAGTTTTAGGTTAAGATGCTATCGCAATTATTAGGTGTTAGTGAGGTAGAAATTTATAGGGTTTAGGGAATATCTTAACTGGGAATACAGAACAGAAAAAAGAAAAATAACTGTAAGAAATAAAATTTCATATTTTTCGGATTTATTCCTTCTTGCTTCTTTACTTATTTAAAAATAATACTCTTGACTTTAAGGAGAGTATATGATAAAAATACAAAAAAAATTAATATGACTTTTGACTTTTGACTTAGTAAATAGGTATGATGAAATTATTAGCTATTTAGAACAAGAGGGAAAAATGCGAATATTGATTATGGGTGGCACCCGATTCATAGGGGTCTATTTAACTAAAATTTTGGTAGAGCAAGGGCATGAAATTGTATTATTTAATCGTGGAAATAAACCAGCTCCAGTCTCAGGAATAAAAGAAATTCATGGGGATAGAACTGATGCTAGCCAACTCAAAGAAAAATTAGCATCGGAAAAATTTGATGCTGTTTTTGACAATAACGGACGAAAATTAACTGATACAAAACCTTTAGCAGAAATATTTCAAGGTCAAGTCAAACATTTCGTTTATATGAGTTCTGCTGGAGTTTATTTAAAGTCTGACCAAATGCCTCATATTGAAGGAGATGCTATAGACCCAAAAAGTCGTCATTTAGGAAAATATGAAACAGAAACAGAATTAACAAATCAAGGTTTACCCTGGACTTCTATTCGCCCTACTTATATTTACGGACCACAAAATTATAACGATTTAGAAGCATGGTTTTTTGACAGAATTGTACGCGATCGCCCGATTCCTATTCCTGGTAATGGACTTCATATTACTCAATTAGGTCATGTTAAAGATTTAGCAATGGCAATGGCAAATGTTTTAGGAAATGACAAAGCAATTGGGCAAATTTATAATATTTCTGGAGAACGTTTTGTCACTTTTGATGGTTTAGCTCGCGCCTGTGCTGAAGCTGCTGGAAAATCTCCTGATTCTATTCAGTTAGTACATTACGATCCGAAGCAATTTGACTTTGGCAAAAAGAAAGCTTTTCCATTACGACTTCAACATTTTTTTGCCAGTGTAAATAAGGCGATTACAGAATTAAATTGGCAGCCAGAATTTGATTTAGTTTCTGGGTTAAAAGATTCATTTGAAAATGATTTTATCGCCTCCGGTCGTGACAAAGCAGAGATAGATTTTTCAGTTGATGATGAAATTTTGAAGGAGTAATACTGTTTCACAGATATTGTAGGTTGGGTTGACACAAGGAAACCCAACACCTCTCACACAAAGTCAAAAATCACTAAAACACCAAAATCAAATGCAATCAAGCCATTTAACTAAGAGACTAAAGATTGAAACTAAAGTTCTACCAGGCAACAAGATTGAAATTAATTTGCCTGACAATACTCCCTCAACCTCAGTGGGGCAAACCGTTGAAGTGATTGTTCTGCTACCAGAGCGACCACAATTAGTGCGGCAAAATATTCTGGAATGGATTGAGCAGGTGCGTAGCAGAGGAACTCTCAGAAGCGCCGAAGAAATTAACCGCGACCTGCAAACCGAAAGAGATTCATGGGACAACTAAATTTACCAGATTCCGCCAGAATTTACATCGATACCTCAGTTGTAATTTATACAATTGAGGTCAATCCCAATTATTGGGAATTGCTGCAACCGCTGTGGCAAAAATTTCAAGCAGGACAAGTTGAGTTAATTACTAGCGAACTTACTCTCATGGAATCTCTAGTACTCCCACTTAGGCAATCTAACATCAATCTGATTGCTACCTATGAGGATTTACTTCTTTCCTCAGTTCTGCAACTTATCCCAATTAGTTTACCCATCCTGCGTGAAGCAGCAAGACTACGCGCAACTAAGCTTTCATTGAGAACACCTGATGCTATTCATGCAGCAACAGCGATCGCTGCGGGCTGTACCCAGTTTCTCACCAACGACCGAAAACTAAGGGTTGTCACAAGCTTACCCATTGTAATTCTCGATGAGGCACTGACATTATGAGCGACAGCAGATATTGTTGATTGGGTTAACGCAAGGAAAATCAACATCTTCACCGAAAAATTTGGGTGGTTACGCCTTTTTATACTTTCTTTTTCCCCTCCTGACTCCTGACTGCCACCAAAATATTACAACCTAAATTAGATCAACCCGCCATAGCTCGGTTTGATGTGGTGTTGATAGATGGTTCTGAGTTCACTGGTTTGATTGAACTAGAGCAGGTTTACGCAGCTAACATCATTATCCTGGATGATATTAACGTTTTCAAGAACTATCACAGCTACCATCGCCTAATGGAAGATCCAGATTATGTGCGAACGAGTCATAACCCTTCTCTAAGAAACGGTTACGCTATTTTCCATCGGTTGGGTTATCTCCATCCTGATTCTTCGAGATAATGGAGATTACCGAATAATATCAAATCCGATTAAACAGTTATAGATTGCTTAACTCATGAAGAGTCAGGAGTCGTAGGGGCGAATGGCCATTCGCCTGTACAGGAGTCAGAAGGAGAAAGAATCATAAAGATGAGCGTAGTTATAGAAGATAGGAAATTTTTTTTGTGTCCAATCAAACGGATTTGATATAATCAGGACTTACGCAAAATACGAAATCATACACCATTTGTAGGGGCGAATGGCATTCGCCCCCTACCACATAGCGGTGCGACCCCGCGTCGGCGTCAGACGCAAGCGGTCAGATCCCGCGTCGGCGTCAGACGCAAGGGAATGCTGACCAAGAGAGGGAACGCGCACCAAGAGATGGTGGTTCTGCGTAAGTCCCGATCAATTATCCATTATCCATTAATAAAAATGATATCAATTATTCAACCTTGTCCAAATTGCCAAAAAGATGTAGAAATGTATGTCGGACAACAGGCTTTTATTGATGAGAAAATAGGTTGGTGGAAATCGTATAGTTGCTCTTATTAGACATCTCCGATAATCACTATTCCAAATTCTGCCCGTATATACATAGAAATTCCTCCCGAACGATATAGATTAGAATTATTTAACTAAAAAATATCAGTGCGACTCGTTAGCTAAAAAGCTAGCTTTTTAGAATCCAAGGTGTTTTAACCCCTGGAGACTTTTATTGCATAACCTTATCTCAGTCTAGAAGTATTTTTGTTAAGATAGCAAAACAAGCTCTAAATTGATTTTGTCTATTGAATTATGCCCCAAGACTTTTCTTTTCAAAGTCTGTGCGGTTATTCCTTTAAAGGTCAAGACCTCACAGGTGCAGACTTTTCACACTCAGATATTCGGGGAACAGATTTCAGCAACACCCTTTTGTGCAATGCAAAGTTCACCGATGCCAAAGCTGGAGTGCCACTTCATTATCGCTTAGGCTTAGTTATCATTTCCCTACTTTTATCTGCAATTTCTGGATTGACTGCTGTACTAACGGCTGTCTTTACTGGTTATTTACTCTTTCCTTACTCTATTAGCTCAGACAATTTTTTAGCGTCTGTAATTGTCCTCTTGATATTTGTCCTTTTTTTAACGATCGCTATCCGTAAAGGATTACAGGCAGCTTTTGGAACTGTATTGATAGCAGGAGCTTTACTTGGGACAATAATGGGAACTATGACGGGGACTGTAGCAGGCGTGGCAGCAGGAGCAGTGACAGCCACTTTGACTGTCACAATTGTAGCGGTAATGACTGCTGTTTTAACCACAGTTTTGGCTATGGCAGGAACTGTAGCAGGTCTGGTAGCAGGGGTGGTGGCGATCGCTGCTAATCTAGCAGGGGCCAGAGTAGGGGCGACGATTGGTATTATGGCCGGGAAAGCTGCGATTGAGGTACTGAATAATACTGGTACTATACCCGGAGCGAAATTATCGGCAGTGACAGGAGCGACTAATGCTGCAATGGCGGGAACCCTGGCAGGAAGTTTGTTAGCTGCTTATCTAGCTTGGAGAGCTTTGGCTAAAGAACCAAAATTTGCTTGGATTAGGAAAATTGCCATTACTTTTGCTGCTATGGGAGGCACGAACTTTCGTGGTGCAGATTTAACAGATGCTGATTTCAGTCATTCAACTCTCCCAAGCACTAATTTGAGGGGAGCTACTCTCACTCGTACTCTTTGGCATAAAACACAAAAACTAGACTGTGCGATATTAGATAATACTATACTTGCTAGCTCGAAAATTAGAGATTTGTTGGTCATTGGCAATGGTCGTCGTAAATCTTATGTAGGTGCTAACCTCAGAGGCGTAAATTTAATGTATGCAGACCTGAGCTATGCTAATTTGCGACAAGCAGATCTCAGCGAAGCAACTTTGAAAAAAGCATTGTTAGAGTCGGCAAATTTAACCGAAGTTCAGGCAATTGCTACTAATTTTACAGGTGCGAAACTAACAGGCGCTTGTATTGAGAATTGGAATATTGATGCTAAAACTCAGCTCAATGAAGTTGAGTGTCGGTTTATTTATTTGGAAGAAACCCCCCAGTCTGGAGCTAATAACCGGGAACGCCGTCCTCATTCTGGCGAATTTCAGCCAGGAGAATTTACAAAGCTATTTCAGAAAGTTTTAGATACTATCGATCTAATTTTTCGTAATGGTGTGGACTGGAAAGCTTTTTGCACTGCTTTTAAACAGATGCAAGTCGAAAATGAAGGAATAGAACTGGCAATTCGGGATATTGAACATAAAGGGGATGGAATAATTGTCATCAAGGTTGATGTCCCTGCAAATACGGATAAAGCCAAAATTGATACTGATTTTTATCAAAAATATGAATTAGCTCTCAAAGCTATTGAGGAAAAATATCAAGCTGAACTCAAAAGTAGAGACGAGCAAATTACAATTTATCGCCAGCATCACCAAGAATTAACAGAATTGGCTCAAATACTCGCTAGCAGACCCGTTAATACAAGACCCTTTCAAACCGAACAGAAATCTGTAGATAGTAAATTAGTCACCCTCAAATTTAGTCAAAGTGACTTAAGAACAAACTTCCCCGTAACACTTCAAATTGGTACTGAAAAAAATCGCCCCGTTGTAGAATGTACTGGCGAACTGCCTCCTGCATCGGATATTCTTAATTTTTATGACCAATGGAAATCAGCATATCGTCGTAGTATTAATGTTGGCTACCGCCTTGATGTACCAGAAACCCAAGTTACTAATGTCAGTCGTCAGGAGTTTCTATCAGATTGCTATGAATCAGCACAAAACTTGAAAATTAAACTCAATCAGTGGTTAAACTCAGAGCAATTTCGCCCTGTCAAAGAGGAACTGCTCGCTACATTGAATACCTCTGATTCAATTCGCCTACTTCTGCAAACTGAAAATGATCTATGGCGAATACCTTGGCATTTATGGGATTTTTTCGATCGCTATCCCCAAGCAGAAGTTGCCTTAAGCACGAGTATCTACAAATCTATAGATAAATCTATTTTCCCTCAACCAAAAGTTAAAATCTTAGCCATTTTGGGCGATACCACCGGAATTGATGTTCAAAAAGACCGAAGAATGCTCGAACAGTTGCCAGATGTTGCCGTCACTTTTCTAGTCGAACCGCAACGCAAACAACTCAATGACCAACTTTGGGCACAACCTTGGAAAATTTTCTTTTTTGCAGGTCATAGTGCCAGTAGTGCAGAAAGTCAGACTGGGCGAATTGCAATTAATCCTACGGAAAGTTTGACCATTCCTGAGTTGGAATATGGCCTGAAACAAGCGATCGCCCAAGGATTAGAGTTAGCTATTTTCAATTCTTGTGATGGCTTAGGATTAGCTGCCAATTTAGCCGATCTACATATTCCTCAGATGATTATTATGCGCGAACCTGTACCGGATAGGGTAGCTCAAGAATTTTTGAAATACTTTCTAGAAGCTTTTTCAGGTGGCAAATCATTGATGGCTGCGGTGCGTCAAGCAAGGGAGAAACTCCAAGGTATAGAAGATGAATTTCCTTGTGCTAGTTGGCTACCTGTCATTTTCCAAAATCCAGCGGAGGTTCCCCGAACTTGGGAAGAGTTTCGAAGAATTTAAAGCTAACTTAAGGGACTTCTTAAATAGACATCTCCAGAAAAGAGGGAACAGGGAACAGGGAACAGGGAACAGGGAAGAATAATCGATCACTTCTGGATAAGAATTGATTTTACTTTTTATTTTTGGAGATGTCTAATAGTTATAATTAAAGTTCGTAGTAAAGCTTCAGCCTTATATATAAATTAGGGCTAAAGCCCTACTACAAACAAAAATTTTTTGTTTCACTACGCGACATGCAACGCATCAACGGAACGAGGTTCTATCGTTAATTATCCGGATATGATATTAGATGTCGTAGGGGCGAATGGCCATTCGCCCCTACAAGAGAGAATAGAATTGAGAAAGATTTCGCAATGGCTGAAAATGGAACATTTTTTTTTATAGCGAATTAACCGGATCTGATGTGAGACTTTCCTCTTAAATCATAAAGTCTTCTGTAAGGCTTTCATCTCCAAGAGCTACCCTGACACTGAATTTTTCTCCAGGTTGACCATTTAATCTAAGTTGAATATAAATATCCGCCTGTCTAGCGGTAACTTCCCGTAGAATTTGCCCGGACTCCGAGAGCAAAATGAGTTTTAAATTAGTCGGTAAGTAGGCTGCATTACTGTTAGGATAAACTCTTATAAGCACGCCTGCTTGGCCATTAGCTTTTTGTATGATAGCAACAGCTAGAGCTATAGTATTTCCTACTACTTGCATTCCCCAATCAATCAGTTTCACCCGACGAGTACCAGTAGCAGGATTAGTTGGATCGATTTGCCATAAACTCTCTACAGCCGTCCAAAGTGTTTCATCATCATTAGTGGTACGTAGCAAATTAACTAAAGCACTAATTGCATTTTCATCACCAGAACCAATTTCTCCTAACCGTTTTGCAGCACGTCGTCGTTGATGTTCTTCCTGTTCAGAAGATAGCTGTTCAATTAATCTAGTAATTTCTTGTTGGTCAGATGGAAGTTGATGAGAATCTTCCGCACTCCTAACACTCCAGGCTAAATTTATAGATTTTCTCTGCCAAAAATCCTCAAAACTTAACCATTCAGTTTCAAAAATGTTTTGCAGCCATTGACTTAAAGATACTCTTTTTTGAATGGGTGTGGCAAATTCCTGTTCTAATTCCAAAGCAGCATCTAAAATATCACTTGTAATTTTCATCGTTTTATGGTAAGTATGATAAGCCTCTAGAGGTACTTTGAGAACATCCGTCCAAGCCTCTTCCAGCCGATGAAATTCTGCAATATCTGGGCTTTGTTTAGCCTGAAGTGTTCCAATTTGTAAGCCTAGGGACTCAATTTCCTGCTTTGATGGTGCTTTTTCAAGTAAACCGTGGTAGCGATCGCCTACATTTAGCAATACATCATATATATCTCTAGATAGTCGCTTTCCTAGAGGATGAGATAAATTGCAAACGAGCATGGACTGTACCTGCCAAGTTAAGGCCAGTAAATCTATCTCTATGCCCGAAACCTCTGTGGGAACGAGAATATCTACATCGCTCTGAAAGCGAGTTTGCTCTGAAAAAAGCATTACAGAAAGGACTTTCCAATCTTCCTCTCCTGCTTCTGGTGATTCAGGTTCGGTAACAATCATGGCATAGCGTGGTGGAAAATTTCCCTCTAGAAAGTTTCTTGCAATATCTGAGTACAATTTGTGTTGTTCTTCTATAGAAAATTCTAGGGGACTTTTTACAGAATGACTAATTTTCCAGATTTCGCCTGGTAGAGGTGATTTTAGGCCAAGTTGTTGATGATAATCAGAGGTAAATTGATCGAAGTTGATACGCATGAGCTTTTCATTCCAGACAACGAAAGGAGCATTAGGCTTATTATTAGTTACGGATGAAGTTTAATTACTATAACCTAATTGTAATAATTTTTCACATTTTTTTTGAAGTATACAACAATTTTCATGCTAGTGAGGTACAAAATTCCTTGGTTTTAGGGAACAGGGAACAGAGAATATAATACAAATAAAAATAGATCTACCTCATTAGGCTGAGAAACGCTATATACAGAGAATAATAATTATACTAATTCACTTTAAAGATGTCACAAATAGTTTCAAACTTTAAATGTCAAATAATTGCCTCAAACCTTTCTCTTGTCAAAGTTTTTAGCCTATCCAATCTAACTTCTGAATTATGAATTATGAATTCCGTGAAATGGTATTACCAATTCAAATTGGAGCGGGTTCGCCGTCCTTTTTTGCTCTTACCTTTGAGTTTGTCATCTACATCTGGCAATAACCCTAACTCTTCGGCAATACGGCCTCTTAATTCTTTCCAACGCTTGTTGATAGCGCTCTGTGTAATGCCAAAATCAGCAGCTATTTGGACTTCAGTTTTACCCTCTACTTTGCCTTGCCACAATTTGCCGTACTCTCGATGAGGATGGCGTTCGTCTAACAGAGCGATCGCCTCTTTTACCTGAAAAACTAGATCGGTGTATTCTACTGCGTCCAACAAGTTGAATTCGTCGGCAACGGTTTCCAATAGAGGAATGTCGGTTCCGGGAATATTTTGGTCGAGACTTCTGAAGTTCCTCTGCCTTTCTTTGCGCCTTAAGTCTATGATAGCAAATCTAGCTACTGTTGCTGCCCAATGATAAAAATTCCCTTTTTTTGGGTCAAATTTTTTCGCTTGAAGAACCTGGAAGACTTTTTCATGAGCAGTCTGGGCTGCATCTTCCCAGGAAAGAGAATATTCTCTGGTCTCTTTACGGGCAATTTTCTCTATTATTTGTTGATATTTTGAAGAACTCATCATTTTTTGAATAGGAAACTTTTCTGGTGTGTCTGAAGCCATATAGAGATAATCCTTTGCTAGAATAGTGTCTTTGAAAGTAATGACTGAAGTCAGCCAAAAATTGTGCCAGTCTACTGTGGAATACAAAGTGCAGAAATCCACCACAGGAAAAACAACAGAATTTTTTGAGTCAGTTTCGGAATATTTTTTGTTGCCTATTCGTATTAATTAACAGAAGACTAAATTTTGACTCGATGAAGAGACAAAAGCCCCAATTTTAGATGTAATAAATACCTAGAAAAGCCATGATTATCAATCACGTTAGACGTATAGGAGCACCATTACCGTCAACCATCAACGTTGAGATTATTATCGAAGCAATACCACCAAGCTTTGGCATTCAAAAAGTCCAGGTGCTTGATAATGACAATAATTTAGTAGTGGATTTTGATGGTGAGTGTTCTTTGTTTTTTTCGAGAGTATTGTCGGACATATCAAAAGAATCTCTGCCGATTTTTTTGCGGGTTGTTGAATGTCCATCCCCCGATTCTGAGCCACCACTATCTGGTGAAGTGACGATATCACCACCCTTATTGGCAGAGGAAAGACTGGGCGATTTTCGAGGTGTTATCTGTTTGCCCTTAGATCCCCGAGTATCAGGAATTTCTCCTAATGCTAACAATCAAGCTTGTATCGAGCAAAATACTGCTGTAAACAGCTTGAGAAATGAAATTTTGAGATTATGTGATGAAGCATCGAATCTTCGCGGTCAGCGTGATGCTGCTGCTGCCGCTGGCGTTGCTTTTGGTGTGGCTGCTGCTGCCGCTTTTGGTGCAGCTGCTGCAATAGCTGGTATACCTTTTGTTGGTCAGTTGTTAGTTTGGGTAGTAATAGGTGTTGCTATAGCTCTTCTAGTCGCAGCGCTGGCTGCTGCTGCATCCGCACTAGCCTTTGAGATTGCACTCAATGACAAACTAGGTGAGGTTAATGAGGCTCAACGTCGCTTTCAAGATGCAGCTAGTCAACTCTCAACTGTGTGTTGTCCAGAATACATAACTGCCGATACTGAATCACCTACCTGTTCTTAGGTAGGTGGTGTTTGCCCTAATAGGTAAACAGAACTTTTTTATGAACTACGGAATATTTTTTATTCCTCCCTCGTAATAAGTAATAGAGCAAGCAAATAAGCTTTCTCTACTTTAGTTAGTTTCAATTAGTTAAGGAAAAATTGAAAGCAATGGCAACTTTAGAAGTAACACTTAAAACAGGTAGCGATGATTTACGTGGTGGTAGTTGGGCTGACTTTTGTGTCAAACTACAAAACCGACAACTAAAAAAATTTCCTGAGTTTACAGGACGTGGTGGGTTAAGGAATGGTTCAAATGTTACCAAAAATTTGGAAATTCCTGAGTTAAGCGATCCGAATCAAATTGAGTATTGTCAAATACAACATATCTCTCAGGAAGGTTTTGCCCAAACTGCGGATAACTGGAATTTAGATAAAGTTCAAGTTGTCCTACGTTTTGGTCGATTTCCCCTAGTAGTGGCGGAACATGGTGCTCATCGCTTCCAAGGAAACTCCCGCCTGTTAACTATTTATCCACCTCAATAACCTACTCTACCTTATATTTCCAGGACTTACGCAAAAGATAAAATCATACACCATCTACCATCTGTAGAGGTGAAAGGCGTTTTGCTCCGCAAAATGAAACACCCCTACTAGATATGGTGGTTCTGCCTAAGTCCTGATTTCTAGAAGAGTCTAGACTAAATATTGATTACAAAAATCATTATTTAGTCTAAACTCCACTTGGGAAGTGCAGCTCAATAAACAGCAAAACCGTTAAGTATTTCATATTTTTCAAGACGATCGGGATGAATAAACCAACGTCTAAATTTGATGATTTCTTCATCGATAAATAGAACTTTTTTAGTGAAGTACGGAATATTTTTGGCTTATCCCTCGTAGTAAGTAACAGAGCAAGCAAATAAGCTTTCTCATTAGTTAAGGAAGACAGAAAAATAAATAGGATTTTTTTGATTGATAATTTGGAGAATAATTATGTTCAAGAAATACAGTTCTTTATTAATCAGTAAGGCAAAAATATTCATGCTATCTACATTTTTAGCTGTAGCTAGTACATCAACTATTGTTCCTGGTTATTTTCTCAAATCAGCTTTAGCGGGTGAAGTACAAACAGTTGAAATAGAAGATATCACTGAACCACTTGTACCTAGTAAGTTGGTCGGTGGAGATCGAGAATTTGATGGTAATGGACCTGACATTAAAACTACTGCCAGTTTGCGTATTGGTGATGGTGGACGAGCCTTGTATGCAGACATCTATTTCCATGCTAAGGAAATAAAATCTGACTGGTCAGAAACAGAAGGTCGTTGGTCTCGCAAGGTTTGGGAAGCCCCATCTGGACAGACAATTGAGCGCATTCTATCTGATGACTTTTCGGAAACTAATTTCCGGAGTAAAAAAGCTGGGTTTCAGATCCTTGCTCCTACTGAAGATTGGTTACCTTTTATTGATGGGGTTGTCGCTCTCATAAAACTCTTTGTGGGTAATGATGGCGATACTCCACTTCCTGAGGGAGACATCGCTCAAAGGCTACCTTGTGACACATTTGAAGAGTGCCGAGATATGCTCAAACGAGGTTTGCTCAACATCTCTGGAGACAACTATGTTCACATCCAACCTTCAACACGAGGAAATCTTGTATCATCCTTCTTGATTGTCGGAGATACAGGTGGGGATGACATTAGCGATGATAACAACCCTAAAGACGATACCCGAATTGTTGCGATTGCCTTTAATCCTGTTAGAGTTAATTTAGAAGGTACGTCTACAGTGGGAACAACCAGTTCACCCTTGCTTTCCAGCAATACTTGTGCAAACAATATACAAGGAAGAATTGCTTGGGATTATAACGGTAATAAGAGATGGAGTCAAAACAACATAAATCGCTTATGTCAAGGTGCTGAGGGAACAGTGGAGCCAGCAGTATGCTTCAATCGAGTCATGCACAGTGGTATTAATTGGGGTGGTGGTACTTCTTGGAATTGGCAGAATGCTATCAACCTCTGCGAAGGGACTCAAAATGCAAGTTTGACTATAGGTTGCTTCCAACGAGAAATTCAAAAACGGCGTCCATGGTCACAAGCTATCCAGACCTGTAGTAAATAGGATAAAACTATTGCCGTAGTTGCTAATACAAACGATGTCGTTCCATCTTCAGATTTTATCTTTGTTTATTCTTGGCTCACCTATAACAGTGGCATAAACTGCTCCATAGTTAAATTATCCAGACTTGTTCATCTATCAATACTACACTACAACAACTAGGAAAAAATAGATATGGTTAGAATCAGCGGTACTTCATACAATGACAATGGTACATTCCAAATTATTCCCACTCCAATCTTTCCTGGAATACCCACTCCACCTCAAATTCTTTTCTTTCCTATTTTGGAAGGAACTGATGAGCCAGACGAAATCTTTGGCAATAACGGTAATGATATTGCCCTAGGGAATGTGGGTAATGATTCGATTTTTGGTGGTTCTGGGGACGACGAACTGTCTGGTGGACTAGGCAACGATTATATTGAAGGTGGCTCTGGTGGAGATACAATCAATGGTGATACTGGAAACGATCTGCTATTAGGAGGTCGCCAGAATGACATCTTGAGCGGGGGAAACGGAGATGACATCTTGATTGGCGCGGGTTTAAATCCCATTCCTCAACCAGCAGACCCCGACTTTACTCCTCCTCCCGGTATCGATGAGATTGATAATTTGACTGGAGGAACCGGAGCGGACACTTTTGTTTTAGGGGATGTCGATCGAGTTTACTATGATGATGACAACAATTCTCTGTTTTCAGATTCAGGCTTGAGTGACTATGCCCTAATTACTGACTTCACCGACGGTCAAGATACTATCCAACTCTATGGGGGTGTTACTTACGAGATAAGAACAGTAAATATTGGCTCGATCAATGGAACTGGCATCTATGTAGATAAGGGCACGATTAATTTCCCGCTACTTTTTGGTGGTGGTACTATCAACATTCCATTAGCAGATGAACTAATTGGAGTTGTTCAAGGAGTCGATCCGTCAGCATTAACTATCTCAGGGGGGAGTGATATTACAACCATTATCTAATGAAAATGTATAATTTTCAAATGCAGAAGACGATCGCTAGTAAAAGCAAATTTACTATAGGCGATCGTCTTTTTACTTTAACAATTTTTTCCCTCCTGACTCCTATAAGAGTTTTCAAACATTTATTTACCCTAAACCACCGCAGTTTCTAACATTTGAATTGTACCGCGACTTGCATCAATTTCCACTTCTACTCCCAATGGCACTGTAAACTTATCCCGAATATGACCGATCGCCGTACCATACCAAGCGGGAATACCTAGAGGTCTAATAATATCTAACAAAACCTGCCATAAAGTTAACGTGGGAAAATTATCCTCTTCATCCAGACATCGAGTACATCTGGCAAAGACAAAACCATTCAACTGCTGCAAAATGCCAGCTAAACTCAAATGAGTCAACATTCGATCTACCCGATAAATATCTTCTCTTATCTCCTCCACAAACAAAATTTTCCCTTGCCAGTCTGGCAAAAAATTCGACCCCACCATCGCTGTTAACACAGATAAATTGCCTCCCACCAGTCGCCCCCGCGCTTTTCCACTTGTTATAGTTTTCACAATATTCGGGGGAGGTTGCAAAGTCATCGCTTTTCCTTCAAGCAGTATACCTTTGAAATAACCAACAGAAAATTTATTCCAGGTAGATGTACCAAAAGGACCGTGAAATGTCACGAGACCACTGCGAGCATATATCGCCAATAATAGAGCAGTAATATCACTGTAACCGATGATAATTTTGGGATTTTTCCGAATTAAGTCATAATCTAATAATGGCAAGATGCGACTGCTACCCCAACCACCTGTGGTTGTTACTAATGCTTTTACTTCGTCATCCGCAAACATGGCATTAATATCTGCAGCGCGGTCTATATCTTTACCTGCTAAATATCCATATCTATCGAGAGTGTGGGTGCCAACTTTTACTTTAAACCCTTGTTGCCCTAAAACCAAATTGACGTATTTAAGTTCATGTTTAAAAATCATACTGGCAGGACTAACTAATGCTACGGTATCGCCAATTTTAAGGCGGGGTGGTTTGAGAATAGGTTGGGGCGATACTGCTGACGCAAAGCTCCGGGAAGGCTTATTCGTAGCAGTAAGTTGGGTTGCTAATAAACTGAGACCTAAGAATTTTAAAAAGTAACGGCGATCGCTCATTATTAAAGTAGGAATAAAAAAACCTAACATAAATTTCTTGATTATATTCTATAGGAAAAGGTCATTTCAGTTATCAGTTATCAGTAGCGCTAGCTGAAGCTTCGGGATTGAAATCTTCTCTTGGTCGATTAGAGATGGCGAGGAAGCCTCGCCATCTCTCGACCGCTCTTTATCCCCTATCCAAGGGGAGGCGGAGGCTAGTGACCACAATTTTTCGGTAAATCAAGAGATGAAACTTTAAGAGTAGTCTGTTTCTGATACCTCTAAATATTTATAGCAATCCTATTTTATTTGTGTATAAAAATCTTACCGCTTTTAGGGAATAGGGAACAGGGAACAGGTGGGAGTTTCAGTTTTTTTATCTACTTTTTGATTACCCGCAACCTATGCGCGGATTGCTATAATACCATTTCTCAAAAAGAATGCTTACCCGATCGGGTGGGGAAGTGTGGGGAGTAGTACGGACGTTTCGCTGCGCGACATGAAACGCATTTTTGTTATGCAACGTCCGTACGGGAGAGATTAAAAGTAGGAAAAATATATACTAAACGACTAATAATTGTCAAAAAAAGACTTTAAATCTTGGTAACTATTGAGGTGTTGAAGTATAGCTGAAGTATAGCGTTAATGCATGGTAATTGGTATAACCATAGTAAGTGATGGGTATCACCCCTAGTAGAAAATCATCTTACCAATTACCAACGCCAGAATTTAAGCTGCTATTAGTCACACTACTCAACAAAAGAGATGTTGTCGTTGCTAAGTGTAAAGCCAATGGGATTTTCCAGAATGGCCATTACCAAAGGTCCATTATTAGGCGATAACTCACCTGTAGCTGAATCATAGCTGAGGTCATCGATACTTGTGATACCATATGCAGACATATCAATCTCAATCATGTCTCCTTCAGTCCCATCGAAGTCAGTTATAGTGTCTGTCAAGGAAAATATTGCACTAAAGGCAAAAGTGTCAGAACCATCACCACCTGTAAGAGTATCGTCGTCATGACCACCATCAAGATAATCGTCTTTAGAACCACCTACGAGCAAATCATTACCCCTCCCACCTAAGAGAGTATCGTATCCCCATGCACCCCAAATCGAATCGGCACCATTACCCCCTTCAAGATAGTCGGTGTGACTTCCACCATAGAGAATATCATTACCGTCCATACCAAAGATAGTATCTTCGCCATCCCCACCATAGTGAGTATCATTACCATCACCCCCTTCAAGATAGTCGGTGTCATTTCCACCATAGAGAATATCATTACCACCCTCACCATAGATAGTGTCATTTCGATCAAGAGTGTCATCGTCTACTCCACCGATCAGAGAATCGTTGCCATCCCCACCAGAGATCAAGTCATTTCTTGATCCACCATTGATAGTATCGTTATCTCTTCCACCATAAATAGTATCGTAATAGGAACCGCCATCAATCCAATCGTCGCCATCTCCACCGTCTATATAATTATATCCATGATTATCAAATATAATATCTTCTCCTTCTTGACCATAAATAGTATCGTTAGCAGCACCGCCATTAATTGAGTCGTCGCCATATCCACCCTCTATATAATCGTTTCCGGAGTCACCATCTATAGTATCATCTCCATATCCACCGTAAAGCCAATCGTAATTTCCATCACCATTAATTGAGTCGTCGCCACGTTCACCATAGAGAGTATCATTTCCCAAATCCCCAATAAGTGTATCATTGTAATCTGTCCCAATATACTCATAGTCTGTATATGGATCGCTACCTTGCCAGTATACCCCTTGATTAGACGATGTTGGAAACCAGTTTACCATTGTTCTATCTCCTTGTAATTAATCTTTTCTTGTTTGATTGGGAAGAGGTTGTTCTCTTTCCGTTGTTGATAGTACTATCGCTTAAATTTTCGGCAGAAACAATACCTAAAAGTTCACTTTTATTCAGGAGTTTTGTTGGTGAATAAAACTGAATTTTTAGGTGAATAATTTGTCTGGAAAATTTCGAATTAATCAGATATTAATGTAGCGATAATTGATGCTATAACTGGAAAGTGGCTATTTTTAGTAGATGTTAAATCAACTCAGGAAAGTTCAGTTTTATTTAGTGGCTGAAAAAATCAACAGATTCGGCAATTAACCAGGGCAAACGCATCTAATTTGCGTATTCCTGTATATAGTGTTTTTAAAATTAAATGCACACTATATGTGGAAAGTATATTCTCAACAAGCGCAATAAACCGGGGTTTATTGATAATTACCCCCAATTTATTGACAAGATGCGTTTGCCGTGAGCAATTAACAATGAACAATTAATAATTAATAATTACCCCTTCTTGAAAGAAGGGGATTGGCTAAAAGGAATTTTTTTTGATTTATCCCCTTGAAAGGGGAGGCTTTAAACCTTAATTGTTGAATGAATAATTAATTATTGACTATCAACTATTAATTATTAATTATTAATTATTAACTATTAATTATTAATTATTCGGTAAATGTCCTATAGACGGGGTCCTTCAGCATTTTAGAGTAGATGTCTCACAAATTCAATACAAGTTTGATGCTCAAGGGGCAACACATCTGTAGGTGGAGCGATCGCCTCAATTATATAGAACCCATTTGATAGCTATTTAAAAAGAGATGAGGAGATTCGGAGATGGGGAGATAGGGGCCTAGATTCTACCTTTTTCCCCTATCCTATTTCTCTGATATAGAATCCGGTTATACAGTATATGTTTATAATTCTATCCACACTTTCTCGCCTTCAATCTCTCACCTCCCCTTCTCCCCACCCATCCCACACTCCCCACACTCCCCACCACCAAATATATGATAAGTATTCAACCGGATTTGATATGACTCCTGACTCGGTGCTCCTGACTCCTTTGCCAAAAACCCGCAGCTTTGCAGAGATAGACTTAGGGCTTCTATAACCACAAAAAAAGCAGATGAATCTAGGTTTGAAGATTCATCCGCTGTCAAGTTGAGGAGTTGAAATCAATAATTTAAGCTGCTATTAGCACACTCAATCATTACTCAACATAAGATACTATTGTCACCACTATTCCACTATTGCCCACTAGATACTCGTCCTGAACACTACCCTAAAAAAGCTCAAGAAAAAAGCTCAAGATCTGTATTAATATTAAATTCAGATTCACTTGCTAGATTCTCAATAGTAAATATATTTGACCTCATAGCAGCATTCCCCACTCTAAAATAAGTCGACAAAACTCCAGATTGCGCATCAGAATCGTAAATAAACTGAAAAGATCCTTTGGTTAAATTATCTTCGCCGAATACAGTTTTGTCAACCTGAATGACATCTCCTTCAGAAGCGGAGAAGTCAGTAATAACATCAGTGGTATTATCATCATAATTCCAGTTTAAGGTATGATCGTTGTAATCAGCAATAAACGTATCAGCTCCAGGACCGCCAGTAAGACTATCGACACCATAACCACCGTTGAGAGTATCCTCACCCCCATACCCATTCAAAGTATCGTCACCGTAGCCACCAGAGAGTTGATCGGGAACATTGCTACCATCAAGATAATCGTTTCCATCACTACCTTCTTCGATAATCTGACCAGTAATTGGGAGAGGATCTGTGTTTTGAACATTGTCAAGATAGATAGCTTCACTTGCCAAGTTAAATGGAGCTTCCAGACTTACAATCGTAGCTCCAGTTGCAGAAACTTTTAACTCACCCGTAATTCCATCCAAGCTGAGGTCACTGACACTACTGAAACCGTAGATAGACGTATCAATATTCATTATGTCTCCTTCATCGCTATCGAAGTCAGTGATGACATCTTCTTTCGAGTTTCCACCCAACACAAAAGTATCAGCGCCAGTACCACCTGACATAGTATCATAGCCTTTATCACCATAGAGAATATCGTTTGATTCATTACCATATAGACTGTCATCGCCCATCCCTCCATAAATACTATCATCGCCTTGGTTTCCATACATAATATCCTTGCCATTACCACCCTCTAACTGATCCGCACCCCAACGACCTACAAGAGTATCATTGTCAAAACCACCGAGTAGTGTGTCTGCATCCGAACCACCGAAGAGAGAATCGTCGCCTTCGCCACCATAAATAAAATCGTTCATATCCCCACCATGGATAGTATCGTTACCACCCTCACCATAGATAGTGTCGTTTCCATCAACAGGGTCGAAGTCTACTCCACCTATCAGAAAATCGTGGCCTTCGCCACCAAAGATCAAGTCAGCATCATCGCCACCATCGATACTGTCAGCACCATCACCCCCAACAATAGCGTCAATGCCTTCGTAGCCGAAAAATAGATTGGCCTCACTATCACCTGTGATATAGTCATCATATTTACTGCCAGCAATACCTTCAATGTCGTACAGTTCGTCAGTGTCGCCAAAGTTGTCAGTAGCATAGACATTTGATAAGTTGACTGTTATGCCTTCAGCCGGAGGATTAAAATTATCATCTTCTTCAATATAATAGGACACCAAATCAAAGCCATCACCACCGAAAATATCGTCATTTTCCCTTCCAGGATAAAATATATCATCACCGCCAAAGCCATACATATTATCAGTACCAGCTTCATCCTCATTCCCTTCGCGATAGCCATAAAGGGTATCACTATGTTGGGTTCCGTACTGGTAGTCTACACTATCACTACCCTGTATCTCTAC
Source organism: Dapis brunnea BLCC-M229 (assembly GCF_050015995.1). Lineage (NCBI taxonomy): Bacteria > Bacillati > Cyanobacteriota > Cyanophyceae > Oscillatoriales > Microcoleaceae > Dapis > Dapis brunnea. The sequence goes on from NZ_JBNHEP010000159.1 coordinate 20,607, forward strand.
TCCAGAGTAGCCTCCCAGCACCAAGAATCTGTTATCTCCGAGATCCTCTACATCTGATGATGAAATCTCCAGAGTTTCATTGTTGCCTTCTTCATACTGTAGAAAAGTCTGGGCATTGTTGGAATCAATAATTAGTGCATTTTCTTCCAGAGTGTTGAAAAATCCATGCTTTATATGGTTGCTAGTGTCATCACCTATTAATCCATCATACTTGTCATTTAGCTCAACCGTTGCAATTACATCAGTGCTGTCATCGTCCATTGTGACCTTAAGCAAGTTGTCGCCAGTAGTATCAATGTCGATATCGATTCCCCCTTGAGTTGGTAGAGGAATTAACAAGACATCCTCGGCAGGGTCAAAGTCTGTGATTGTTGCAGAGCCACTTCCTGGTTCCTGGTACTCAAAAGGTTCATTATCTCCACTGTTGGTGATGGCTTTGGCAACATCAAATACGAGGGGTACCATTTCTTTGACCATTGAGGAGTAGCCAAATGAAACACCAAGAAAGAAAATGTCGCTGAAATCTCCAGCCACGCTCAGACCTAAGTTCTGCCAGTCAATACCTTGACCCGAAGTAACTGAACTGCTGTCTAACCCACTAGAATGACCCAAGAAGAAGGTGTCGCTGCCAGTCCCACCAGTTAGCACATCGCTTGCACCTTCACCCAAATTACCAGGGTACAAGATATCGTTTCCACTTCCACCATCAATAGTATCATTCCCCTCCAGACCAAAAAGTGCGTCATTTCCACCATAACCATTGATAACTTCGCCAAAGTCACCATCCCAATAGGCAGTATCTGCAGCAGTTGATTTAGAACCTACCTCTGCCCACTTATCACCATCAGCTCTAATATAACTTACAGTCAATGGAGATACGCCATAAATTTGGTTAGCCTGAGCGTTACCATTTATAGTTTCATATACACTACCGTAGACTCGCCCAGTTGTACCTTCCATATTAGTGGAGATAGTCCCATCACTGTTATATTCATGAAATCTTACTTCATTGGTAAAATTGCTTGTGGACATATCCATGGTTTCGTAATAATTTCGGTAAATAACAGTGAAGGTATATCCAAGATTTGAATCATCGTAACGATAAATATCTTCAAATGACATTGTTCTGTCTCCTTGAGTTAATAGTTTGTTTTTTGTTTGTCTTGGTAAGAGGTTGTTCTCTTTCCCTTGTTGATACTACTATCACTTAATTTTTCGGCATAAACAATACCTAAAAGTTCACTTTTATTCAGGAGTTTTGTTGGTGAATAAAACTGAACTTTTAGGTGAATAATTTGTCTGGAAAATTTCGAGTTAATCAGATATAAATGTAGCGATAATTCAGACTATGACTCGAAAGTAGCTATTTTTAGTAGATGTTAAATCAACTCAGGAAAATTCACTTTGATTCAGGAAAGTTCACTTTTATTCAGTGGCTGAAAAAATCAACAGAGTAAATGTCCTATAGAAGCAGTCCTTCAGCATTTTATATAGAATCCGGTTATATACTATATGTTTATATCTACAGGACTTACGCAGAGCCACCATCTCTTGGTGCGCGTTCCCTCTCTTGGTCAGCATTCCCTTGCGTCTGACGCCGACGCGGGATCTGACCGCTTGCGTCTTACGCCGACGCGGGGTCGCACCGCTATCTAGTAGGGGTTAACGGCCGTTAACCCCTACAGGTGGCGCATATTTTCATATTTTGCGCAAGTCCTGATCTACACTTCACGGACCACATGGACCAAACGGACTACACGGACCACCCCCCTTATACCAATTCCCAAAAGCATTGCTATACTTAGGTCGCACTTCAGTTATTAAATAATTAACACAGGGGAAATTAATTTTTTGCTCTTTATTAGCCCAGTTAATGTTTATTATTCTTATGTTTATTCCTCCCCACACTCCCCCACTCCCCACACTTCCCCACCCAATCGGGTATAGTATTCTTTTTGAGAAATGGTATTACTCCCTGAACTATACAATAGACTTCTCCAAAAATAAAAAATAAAATCAATTATTATCCATAAATTATCAATTACTCCCCCCTGTTCCCTATTCCCTATTCCCTATTCCCTGACTTCTGCAAGAAGTCTAATAAGTATTCAAGCGGATTTGATATTAGAATAGATGTCCCACAAATTCAATACAGGTTTGATGAAAAAGGGGCAACACATCTGTTTTGTATTCTATTCCCTGTTCCCTAAAACCAACGAATTTTGTATCTCACCAGCATGGGAATTGGTATAATATCAAATCTGCTAGCATCGGTGTTATATCATGTCCGGTTGAATAGTAATAATTAAAGCTTGTAGTATTGCTCTAGCCCTATCTATAGCAATCCGCGCATAGGTTGCGGGTAATCAAAAAGTAGATAAAAAAACCGAAACTCTCACCTGTTCCCAGTTAAGTGTTCCCTCTCTTGGTGCGCGTTCCCTTGCGTCTGTCGCCGACGCGGGGTCGCACCGCTGTTCCCTAAAAGCGGTAAGATTTTTATACACAATTAAAATAGGATTGCTATATAGTTCGGGCTAGAGCAATACTACAAACAAAAACTTTTTTATCACTTATTATCCGGAGATCATATTACTCAGTATTATTAAGATCAGGTAAGCATTCAGCTATCAGTCATCAGCTATTGCTTTTCGCCAATAAAAGGTAACCTTTGAGCATCCCTTAAGATTTATTTTCTAGATACCTTCTAAAGCTTTTCCTTCTTCCTTCTTCCTCAAGCTTTTCCCTCTTTGAGCTAGTGATAAGATAGTAAATGATGAAGTAATTTCTTTCGATATTGAAATGTCTGAAAATAATACTCTGATTAATCAAATTCTAAGACAACATTACAAAATTATCGAACAATTAGGTTGCGGGGGTGGGTTTGGAGAAACTTATATTGCTGAGGATATAGATATACCAGAAAATCCTAAACCTCGGCGTGTTGTTAAACGACTCAAACCGACAATTAAGCATCAAGAAGTCCAGAGATTATTTCAACAAGAAGGTCAAATTCTTAACCGACTTGGGAAATACGATCAAATTCCTACTTTGTATGCTTATTTTGAACATAATCAAGAATTTTATTTGGTTCAAGAACTAATAATAGGTCACGATTTAAACGACGAAATAAGTCAAATTTGGAGCGAAGCTAAAGTCAAAAATTTTTTATTAGAAATTTTAGAAGTTTTAGCATTTGTACATCAAAATGGGGTGATTCATCGAGATATTAAACCAGGCAATATTATGCGACGCAACGGTGATGAAAAATTAATGTTAATTGATTTTGGTGCAGTTAAAGAAGTAAGTAATATAGTTGTTAATTCTCTGGGACAACCTAGTAGTACAATTGCAGTTGGTACTCCTGGTTATATGCCTGTGGAACAAGCTCAAGGAAGACCACAATTTGCTAGCGATATTTATGCAGTTGGTATTACTGCAATTCAAGCTTTGACTGGGGTTACACCTAGGAATTTTATCCAAGATGAATTAGGGGAAATAGAGTTGCAACAATTAGCTCCTAATATAAGTGAAAATCTGGCTAATTTTTTAACAAAAATGGTTAGGGTAAATTGGAAACAGCGTTACTCTGATGCAGCAGTAGCTTTGCGAGTTTTGCAGGGGAATATTGAACCTATTTCTGGGATGTTTAATTGGATTTTGTTAAAGGCAACTATTGGTTTGCTTAGTCAGGATATAAGTTGTGATTTTAATATTTTTCAAAGTAGTCTAGAATCTTTTATTAACCGTCTCCGGCAAAATAACACTTCTGTGAATTATGAACTATATAAAGTTACGAGTAAATCATTACTAAAAGCACAGGAGAAAATTGTTATTGAATATCGAAATCAGATAGGAGGTTCTTTTCCCACAGTTATTCAATATTCACCATTTCACTCTCAGCAACAACGAGAAGCTTTAGGTTGGATTAATCAAAAACTATTTGAGTTGAGAAGTGAACTAAAAAATCTAAATCAAGCAGAATGTCTGACAAGTTTTACAGAAGATATAAGTTGTTTATTAATTCCTCTACCTCCAGCAGACGAAATTCCTAATTTATGTCAAAGATTTATCCAGGTATTACTTCAGGGAAATGAACCAGATGGGTATTTAGAAAAACTTCAAGATAATGTAGATGGGTTATTAAACTTAGTGGCGATTAATTTTATTCAAGAAATGCAGCAGAATCAGTTGGTAAAAGAAATCTTTGAGTCTGATTTTTTAGGGACAATTAATCAACAACTACCATCAGCTAAATTAACCTTAGAAGATTTAGAGAATTCTCTCCGAAAAGTTAGATTAGAATTAACTAAGTTAAGTAACCAGCAAGAAAAATCCAAAACAATCATAATATCACCACCTATTAATTGCGATCTGACACAACCAGGCAATTCACAAATAAAGACTCAACATCTTGATTTTTCCTCTAATAACTCAATTTCTCCACAAGACCGAAACTCAAATCAACAAGACTTACTATTAGATACTCCCTCTGGTCAAGTAGCACTTAGTTCTCCCTTTTATATAGAGCGATCGCCCATAGAGTCGGAGTGTTATGAAACTATTCTAAATCCAGGAGCATTAATTCGAGTAAAGGCACCCCGACAGATGGGAAAAACTTCTTTAATGAGTCGAATTTTGAATTATGCTGAACAGCAAGGATATCGGAAAGCTTGTTTAAATTTTCAGTCAGCAGATGAAGAGTTTCTGACTAATCTCGATTTATTTTTACAGTGGTTTTGTGCCAGCATTACCAATGAACTTAGTCTCCAAGAAAAATTGTCTGAATATTGGCAAGGAGTCTTAGGAAGTAAAAACAAATGTACAAATTATTTTCAAAGATATCTACTATCAGAAATTTCTACTCCTGTAGCTTTAGGGTTAGATGAAGTAGACCAAGTTTTTCAACATCCAGAAATTGCAACTTCCTTTTTTGCCTTGCTCAGGACTTGGCATGAACGTGGCAAAAATGAGGCAGTCTGGCAAAAGTTAAGGTTAGTAATTGTACATTCTAAAGAAGTCTATATTCCCCTAAATATTAATCAGTCACCTTTTAATGTTGGTTTACCTATAGAGTTACGAGAACTTAACTCGACAGAAGTAGAAAACTTGGTAAAATTACATCATTTAGAATTGTCTTCAGAACAGATAAAAGAATTAATGGCAATGGTAGGAGGACATCCTTATTTAGTCCGTCAAGCTCTCTATTATATTGCCCGAAAAAGAATAACTTTAGAAAAACTATTACAGGTCGCCCCTACAGAAGAAGGCCCCTATTGTGACCACCTGCGTCGCCACTTAAATAATCTTGAAGAAAACCCAGAATTATTAACAGCAATTAAACAAATTATTGCTGTAGACTACCCCGTACCTATAGGTACAAAAGAAGGTTTTAAATTACGCAGTATGGGATTAGTAAAATTTCAAGGTAATTCAGTCATGCCTCTATGTGAATTATATCGGAGATATTTTAGCGATCGCCTGTGACCCCTAGCTATTCCATTTATGGGAAGTGTGAGGGGTGTGGGGAGTGTGGGGAGAAACTACAACCAGAGGGGTTGAATTAACTATTTAATTTGTTTAAAAATACTAATTTTAATCAGTTTATCCTGTTTTAAATCCAGAAATGATGTATTTACCAACTTATAAGACAACATGGATAATGGATAATTGATAATCGATAATTACCTCTGTTTAAAACCGTTCTTGATTGAATATAAGGAAATATTCTAGCACTTTTTTTCCCTTTTTCAAGGGAGGCTTTTAACCTGAATTATTTAATTAATAATTAATAATTAATTATTCGGTAAAGGTTAGGACATTTCTAAATTCTCACACTTCAGTCATAGATTATTCAGTTGTACCAAGAAAAAATAAAGTTCAATATTTCAAGCCTCTGACTTCAGGCAGAAGTACTGATAACTGATAACTGAAATGACTTTTGCCTTGGGCGTAGCACTATATCTAGGGTCTTGACAATGAACTATCTTAATCATATATCATTGTGAATATCAAGAAAATAATCATGGTATGAGGTGTGTCCAATGTTTTTATTTCATCCTAAAAAAAACCTCATTATAATTCTGCAAATATGCTTTTGATCAAAAAATATTTGTCCCAACTATACAATCATCGCAAATTAGCAAGATTACTGAGAAGTACAGTTAGATTTATTTATGGTTTGCTAGAAATTATTACTGTTTTAATCGCCGTAATCCTGTTAATTTTAGGGATAATCTATATCGAAGATACGATAGAACAAAAAACACAGTGGGGTAAAGGTTTACTAGACTCAATTAAACACTCCCAAATTCTGGGAACTATTGAAAATATCAGCATTGTTACAGCATTAGTTATTTACATTAGGTGGGGAAAAAAGAAATCCCATTATCAAGCTTGGCAAGTAATCGACTCCGCCCAAGGATTAGACATTAGCTATGCTAGAATTAGAGCTCTAGAAGAACTCGTTAAGGGAGGTGTTTGTTTAAAAGGTTTATCTTTGCCTAAAGCCAATTTAGACCAAGTTAATTTAGTAGATGTAGATTTTAAAGAAGCCAACCTTCAAGGAGCAAAACTTTTAGAAGCAAACCTTCGAGGTGGTAAATTTGAATTAACTCAATTACAAGGAGCTTTTCTCTGGGGAGCAAATCTTCAAGATACTTTTTTTCTCTTAACTCAACTCCAAAAAGCAAACCTCAGTTCAGCAAACCTCAAAAATGCCGATCTAGAAGGAGTAAACCTCTTAGAAGCTTGTTTACAAAAAGCTAATTTAGAGGGAGCCTATATATTAGGAAATCTCCAAGGTGTTGATTTACAAGAAGCAAATTTAAAAGGAACAAATTTACAAGGTTGTTATCTCAAAAATGCCAACTTTAAATCGGCAAATTTGAAAGGAGCTAACTTACAAGATGCCAATTTACAGGGAGCTAAGTTCCAAGATGCTAATCTACAAGATACCAACTTGCAAAAAGTAAAAGGGCTGAATGCTTCACAAATTAAATCTGCTAATAACTGGCAACAAGCTAAATATTCAAAAGAATTTTATTCTCAGCTAGACTTACCAGAAAAATAATCAATCTCACCTAAATATATATAAAAAATATGAACAAAAGTCATATCCGGCTCAACAAAACCACAAGAGAATGGGTAATCTATGCACCAAATAGAGGTAAACGTCCCCAGGATTTTCAACAAGAACATATCGTACAAAACCAGGGAGAAAGTCACTCTCCAAAATGCCCTTTTTGTACTGGTAATGAACACCTTCTCAGGCCGATTATTTTAGAGAGACCAAACCCAGAAAATACTAACTGGCAAATTCGTGTTATGTCTAATAAATTTCCGGCCTTAACCCCAGATGAAAATACTCATCGAAAATTAGAAGGAATTTATCTCACAATGCCTGGTTATGGTAGACATGAAGTAATTATTGAAAGTGCCAATCATAGTCAAGATATTCCCACAATGTCTATCCAAGAAGTAGAGATGATTATTGATACTTACCATCAACGTTACATCGAACTTATGGAAATAGATGAAAGTATGATGGTAATTATATTTAGGAATCATGGAAAAAAAGCAGGTGCTTCATTAGTTCATCCTCATTCTCAGATTATTGCAACTAGCATTGTTCCTCAGCATCGAAGGTGGCAAGAAGAAGAAGCTCAAAGATATTATGATGATTTTGGTCGTTGTGTATACTGTGAAATATTAGCATTTGAACAGGAAAATAAAAAGCGGGTAATTGAGGAAAATTCATCATTTTTAGCCTTTATTCCTTTTGCTGCTAAAGTACCTTTTGAAATTTGGATTATGCCTAAAAAACATGAAGCTGATTTTGGCAGTATTTCCGAGTCAGAAAAATTTGATTTTGCATCAATTCTCAAAAATATCCTAACTAGATTATCAGAAAAATTAAACGACCCAGATTATAATTATGTAATTAATACTGCTGCTCGTTATAAAGCAGAAGAACCCCAGGTACATTGGTATTGTCAAATTGAACCTAGACTTACCACACCTGCGGGTTTTGAAATTGGTTCTGGTATTCGGATTAATCCCTCACTTCCTGAACTAGATGCTGAATTTTTAACTACTACTTAAAGTCTCATTTTTAGATGCAGCAAGAGCAATAGCACCTACAATAATTTGATGTTCTTGTACTTGGATTCTTTCGTGGAGAGTTTCCGGTGTATCATCAGGTAAAATTGGTACAGCAGCTTGCATTAAAATCGGACCATTATCTACTTCTACATCTACTAAATGTACCGTACAACCAGTTATTTTTACTCCAGCTTGTAAAGCTTGTTCAACTGCTTTTATCCCTTTGAAACTAGGCAATAAACTAGGATGGATATTGATAACTTGATTAGGAAAAGCATCTATTAAAACTTTAGTGACAATTCGCATCCAACCAGCCATAATCACCCACTCTACATCGTATTCTTGTAGAGTTTTGACAATTTGGCTATCAAATTCTTCTCGATTTTTGTATTCTCGATGATTTAACAATACCGATGGAACACTCCACTTTTCTGCTCTAGATATAACCTTAGCTCCAGGATTGTTATAAATCATTACCTGAATTTGAGCATTTAATTTTTGATTATTTATCGCTTCTGCAATAGCCTCAAAATTACTCCCATTACCAGAAGCTAGAATCCCTAATTTTAGAGGAGAATATTTTTGTAAAGCATTCTCAGGAATAGCTGGAGAAATTAGACAAGAATTAGAATTAAGTACTTGAGTTTCAGTTGTCATTTTTTGTCAAATAAAATAGTAGAACAGGGAATAGGGAATAGGGAATAGGGAATAGGGAATAGGGAACATAGAATAGTTGGAAAAACATTTCCTAGTCTAAACTATTATAGTAATCCGTGCTTATGTTGTAATATTTTATCGTAGGGTTTTTTTTCACAAATCATTTCATATTGCTATATACTCACTATTAATAGCTAAATACTTATATTAAACACCAGTAAAAGCAGACATTACTTAAAATGGATGAAAGCCACATACCCTAGTAGATATTTTAATAGGAGAATTGTATTTTTTAGCAGTAAATTCCTCTTTGAGAATCGAATAAATTTTCAAATCCCGATATTTTCCCTTGATAAACATACATTCGCGCAGAATACCCTCATATTTCATTCCTACTTTCTCCATTACCCTAGCAGAAGCTATATTTTCAATTACACATCTAGCTTCAATCCTGTTTAACATCATCGTTCTAAACCCAAAATAAATAATAGCATTAACCACCTCAGTCATATAACCCTTTCCCCAATATTTCCGAGACAAAGTGTAACCAATTTCTGCCCTAGCGTCTTCTATATTCCAGTCAATAAATCCAGCAGTACCAATAAGTTTTTGGTCTGCTTTGTGAACAATACCCCAGTTAGAAACCTCATTATTCTTATAATTATTAATTGTATATTGTAAAAACAATTTAGTATCTTGAATAGAGTTATGAGTATACCAACCTGTATATTTTGAAACTTGTGAATCTTGAGCATATTCAAACATATCTTTTGCGTCCTTCAGAGACATTTTTCTCAAAAGGATTCGTTCGGTTTCAATAGTTGGTAAATTGCTAAAAATATCCAGATTTTTCAAATCTTGAATTTCCCAATTTGATAGATGCCTGAAATTATTTAAGCATAACAATATATTGTTAGTCAAGAATGTTAACCAATTACTGGCTCCGATGTCTTACTGGAGATTTTTTTTAGGTTTTATTAGGGCGGTATTGTTGTTTCCATTTTTCTATTTATTCTAGGGGAATTAGGAGAGTTTATTCTATTTTTTCACAGACTTCAGCACTAACATTGGAGTTAGTATTTAGCAAATCAATAATAAATTTATTGGCATAATAATATTTTTCTTGCAACTTAAATTGTTGAGGTGTACGATCTGAAAAAATACCTCTTGGATTTGAGAGCCTGCCAGTAAATTCCAGGACTATAGAATGTCTTTCCACCATGAATTACCTTTTTATTTTCCCCATAACTTCTTTAAATTAGGTATATTTTTTTTGGCAATGGGTATGAAATATTCCAATCTTTTATCAACTACAAAATCACCTTGTAAGTCTGTTGAAGCAGATGTACTAACATCCCCTAATTCGGGTATAATACAATGCTCACCACAACTTTTTTTGTAATAAAAATAAACTTTTTTTTGGGAAAGGTATTCAACTTGAATTCCTCTTTTTTCATCCGACTACCTCATGAGAATATCTAATCCTTCTTCATGTAACTTATAACGTTTTGATGGAAAGTCTGACCTATCCTGAAAAACTACACAAGCAAGATTAAATAATATTGGTGTAACAGCTAATTCTCGAATCTTTTTATTTTCAGGAAGCTGGATTTTTTCTAATAATTGTTTAGTATTTGTCATACCATTTTCTGGAGAATTACTATCAACTCCTACAAACCAATTTTCGAGAAAACTTTTGACTTGTATTTGATTAAGATTGCCTACTTAAATATAATCAAATCCCTGAAAACTATATTCTTGAACAGCAATGCGACAGCCAATAATAAATTTATTTTTATAATATCTAATGCTATTAGCAAAATCTTGAATACATTGAGCAAGTTGCTTGGCTTTTTTTGCAGGCACGACTTTATCTAACCCATCTAATAAAATAAAAGCTTTTCACCAACCTAGTATTTTTTCTAATTCCTCTTTCTGACAGATTCCTAAAAACTATTTTGTGAAAATATAATCTAAAAAATCAAAGTTTTTGTTATCTAATTTATCATCATCAGATAATTGTTTTAAGGTAATAAAAATTGGTAATCTATCGTAAGCATTCAGCCGTCAGCTATCAGCCATCAGCATATTGCTTTTAGTTTTAGATAAAAGCTTTACTCATTTAGGCATAGTTTATACTTGCTATAAAAGCTGACTGAAACAGTCTATATTCATCAAAACCCCTTCATCAGAGCTGAGAGCTGACAGCTAATAGCTGAATGCTTACAATCTATCGGATAAAAAATTATCTTCATTATTATTACCGAAACAATTAAACAATTAAACAATTAAATAATTAGATAATCCAGGTTTAAAGCCTCCCCTTTCAAGGAGAAAAAGCGGTCGTTTGCGGAGCAGTCCGTTAGGATGGGATGGCGAGGTCTCCTCGCCATATCCAATCGACCAAGAGAGCGGTCGTTTGCGGAGCAGTCCGTTAGGATGGGATGGCGAGGTCTCCTCGCCATATCCAATCTCCCCTTGAGAAATAAATTTTTTCCTTTTAGTCAATCCTCTCCCTTTTAGGGAGAGGTAATTATCCATTAATGAAACTTAATTGCTAGCCACTTGAGAAAAGTAGTTTTTCCTGACCTCGGTTTACCCAGTAACATCAAATTTTGATATTTTTCAACAACCTCTAAAACTTCTAATCCTGATTTTCTTACGAGAGTTTTACTCAATCCTAATCTATCAAATTTTTCTGAGTTAACCTCCCCTGGTTGAAAATTTTTCAGTAAATCAGGAATTTCTAACCATCTTTCATTAGTAGGATTTTCTAAAATATTTACATCTGTATAAATTCTGGTTATTTCAATTTCTCGCGTATATAAGAGACTGTTTGTAAAAAAAAGCTAAAAATGGCCATAAAGAAGTATATAAGAGATTGTTTGTAAAAAAAAGCTAAAGAAAAGTAGTATAAATGTTTAATAAGCCCATTTATTATAGTAATATATAAAAGTGAAATTAAAATCAACTTCCAAAAATTCCTTGTCCTAGTAACCAAATTAAGGTTCTGATTTATGCTATAGTTATTTGTGTTTTGTGTGCGATGGCCTTGCGCTCAAAAGCCGGAAACCTCCTAATATTTATTTGAGAAAAAGTTTCTAAAAGATACCTAACTATGTTTATAACGGAATCAAAAAAAACAAACACCTACTTTAACTCTATCCCAGATGACTTATTCGCAGCTATTGAAGAACTCAAAAAGGAGCTAAATGCTGTTATTTTAGTTCACTACTATCAAGAGCCAGATATTCAGGATATTGCCGACTATTTGGGTGATTCTTTAGGTTTATCTCAGCAAGCTGCTACTACAGATGCTGATGTAATCGTCTTTGCTGGAGTCCATTTCATGGCAGAAACTGCCAAAATTCTTAACCCTAACAAGTTAGTTTTATTACCCGATTTAGATGCGGGTTGCTCTATGGCTGATGGTTGTCCTGCCGAAGAATTTGCTGCTTTCAAAGCTGCCCATCCCGAGCATTTAGTTGTTTCTTACGTTAATTGCTCTGCTGCGGTTAAAGCGATGAGTGATATTATTTGCACTAGCTCTAATGCGGTGAAAATTGTTAATCAAATTCCAGAAGATCAACCGATTATTTTTGCTCCTGATAAAAACCTTGGTCGCTATGTCAGCGAACAAACAGGCAGGGATTTAGTACTTTGGGAAGGGAGTTGTATAGTTCATGAAATTTTTTCTGAAAAGAAGATCGTACAACTGAAAATGGAACATCCTCAAGCAGAATTTATTGCCCATCCAGAATGTGAAGAGCAAGTGTTGCGTCATGCCGATTTCATTGGTTCAACAAAAGCTTTGTTTGAGTATAGTAAGCAAAGCGCTGGGGAGAAATTTATCATTGGCACTGAACCAGGAATTATTCATCACATGGAAAAGCAAATACCAGAAAAACAGTTTATTGCTGCACCAGCGATGGGTAACTGTGCTTGTAATGAATGCCCCCACATGCGACTGAATACTTTGGAAAAGTTATATTTGGCAATGAAGAATCGGAGACCGGAAATTACGCTGCCAGAAGACATTCGGGTTGCTGCACTCAAGCCATTACAACGAATGTTGGAAATGTCAGCGTAACTTCTCATTACGGAATATATATTGTTCAGTTTGAGAAGTTAAGTTTCGCGGTATGTTGACGAAGTCAAAAAACCCTTCTCAAACGAACAGATCTACAAACAGGTTTAGATATGCTCTTGCCTTAAAATAACTATGACATTACCACAATCGGAGAATCAATCTTCTTCGTCAAAAGACGCAGCTTTACTTTACGATTGGTACATTTACAGTATTCGTGAAGCCCTTAAGCAAAAAGAAAAAGCTACCGGAGCATTAGAAATTAAAGACTTGCTAGATTTGGGTCATCTGGATAAATATCACTACTTTGGTAGTCAAGCTTGCGATCGCGCCATCAATTATTTGGTAGTCCTGCTCGCGTAATGGTTACGTTGTCCCATTGTATTGTTAAACCTTTATATATAGCTAGTTTGACCAGTTTTCTTCCCGACAGCCTTGTGTCGCATTGATGGTAACACCATTTCGTAGGCTTCCCAAAAATCAAAATCAGCAAATTGCACATTGACGATATACTCCAGGTAAAGATTGCCAAAGACCTTGAGCTGACTGCCGAGAGGGTTCGCGTAGCGTCCCGGAGGGAAATCGCCAATATATGCTCCTACAATTGAGCGATAATGCTCCGCATCGCTACCGCGAATGCCAACATCTATAGCAAGCTAAATCCATTTTTTATATCATGTCCGTTTATACGGACATGATATGATTTGAATATTATGGGATACTTACTCAAGGGTACACCCATGGTCGATTGGAGGCAAGCGAGGAAACCTCGCCATCCCATCCTAACGGACTGCTC
>NZ_JBNHEP010000160.1:0-32578 GCF_050015995.1 Dapis brunnea BLCC-M229
AAATGAATTTATCATTGCTCTATACGCAATAGTAGAAAAATTTTCACTATCCATCCCCTCGGACGGGTGCTTCAGAAAATGTATTAACTCTGGCGTATATAGCAATAGTCGGAAAATTTCACTATCCATCTCCTCTGGCTAGGTGCTTCAGAAAATGAATTTATTATTGCTCTATAAGCAATAGTAGAAAAATCTCACTATCCATCTCCTCTGGCGGGGGATGCTTCAGGAAATGAATTTATTATTGCTCTATACGCAATAGAAGAAAAATTTCACTATTCATCTCCTAGAACAATCCGACGTAACACACCATTTTTAGATGTGTCAGTCAACTAGCTTGATTATAGCTAGCTTGCTTAGTTATACTAAACCTACAGAAATTAAGAAACTCAAATAATTCTTTGAAAAGAAATACAATATGGCATTTCACAAACTGAAATTGAATCAGGTTTTTGGAATTTCACCAGATGTTCCTAAACATACCTATGTTGATAGAAATAATCTCGATCAAAAATTTAGATATTTGCTTGATTCTGGAAGCCACCTAGTTATTCACGGTGCTTCAAAGCAGGGTAAAACAGTGCTAAGAAGAAAAAATTTACCAGATGGAAAATGTATTAAAGTTCAATGTACTAACAGAACAGATATTAGTCATATATATTCTGAAATTATTAGGCAGGCAAAAGTTAACATACCAGCGGAAGTAACTAATAAAATTTCTGGTACTGCAGGCGCAAAAGCTATGGGTTTAGGATTTCAGATAAATGGGGGATTAAATAGTGACAGAGAAGAGAAATACAAATTTCAAGGTTTTAGTTTAGATAACATAAATTACATTGCTGAAGTAATCCAAAAAACCAACAAAAAAGTAGTAATTGAAGACTTTCACTACTTATCACTTTCACTACTTATCAAAGGAAGTAAAGGAAAAATTATCATTTGACTTCAAAGTGTTTTGGAATTGCTCTGTTTCTTTAATTATTATGGGAGTTTGGTCAGAGGATAATATTTTATCTTACTACAACGGAGATCTAATTGGTCGCGTTCAAGAAATTGATGTTTGATGGAAGAGGGAAGAACTAGAAAAAGTTCTTGAAATGGGAGAAAGAAAATTACAAATTTCCTTTAGCGATAACATCAAAAAATCTATCCTAGATGATTCTAATGGAAATGTCGGTTTATTGCAGCTTATTGCAGGAAAAGTTTGTTTAGCATCAGGCATTACAGATAATAATTCTAGAAGCAACCGTACTATTAGTAACATTAACTCTCTAGCAAATTGTCGTCTACAAATATGTAGAGACCTAGTTCCAAGGTATCGTTTATTTAGTGAAAAATTTAGTAGAGGTTTTAATAATGAAGCAACCCAACCGATTTATGAGAGTTTACTGCGTATCTGCATGAAAGCAAGTGATGAAGAACTACGGTTGGGTATACATAAAGACATTATTGTAGAGCGTCTCAAACATCTAGATATAGAAGTAAACTCACCATTAAGCAATTATCTTAAAAGAATAGATAATCTACAGTCAATAGGTGGAGTTTCTCCCCTTGTTCTGTCTTATAATACAGATTCCCAAAAGGTTCAATTAGTAGATTACGACCTTTTATTTTTTCGCAAATATATTGGAGAAAAGAACTTGCCTTGGTCGTCGTTACGACAATATTAGCCTCAAGTTTATAACCTCTTTTTTGATATTATTTAGGGTTTGCTGATTAAATTTTAAAGCATTGACTCCTAAAGATTTTAGTCGTTTTAGGTCTTGAAAAAGTACAAATTTTTTGCTCCTTAAAGCTCATATATGTTAGGATTTTCGGTTGACAAGAGCCGAAAAATCAAGGGATAATTCTTCCTTCTGCCTCCTCTAAATTCCTTACTCCTCCTGTCTTCCCCTCCTGGGAGGGGTTAGGGGTGGGTTGTCTCCTGTCTCCTGACTCCTACCCTCACCCATAAGACTTTTGAGCGCAAACCCTATTTATAATTATTTTAAGGGAATGAAAAAAATAAACCTTACTATTTCCAGAAGCACTGATAACTGATAACTGATAACTGATAACTGATTAAAATGCCAACCTTAACAAAGAAGGAAGTAAAGAACCAATAGCGTGTACAAATTGATTAGGTTTTTCTGGCTCTGGAGGATTCAAACGTAGGTCAATAATTTCCACCAAATATTCTGATAATTCTTCACCCTCTTTACTACCTTTAGAAACAAAAATATCACGAGACTTTTCTGCATCTGCAAGAGCCGCATCAAGATTTCCCAAGTCTGCAAGAGCCATACTTCTAGCAAAATAAGCAGCAGCTAAATCAGATTTCAAACTAATAGCTTGGTTATAATATCTAACAGCATCTTTATAATGTCCTGCCTTAGCTTCAGCAATTCCTAATCGATAAAAATCTTCAGCTTCACCAACATTAGATGGCATTCCCACAACACCTAACAAAAAAGCATTTTTTAAGTCAACGCCTGTTAAATTCGCACCTGTTAAATAAGCACTTCTTAAATCTGTACCAGCCAAATTTGCACCAGATAAATTCGCCCCCGTTAAATTCGCACCAAATAAACTTGTACCAGCCAAATTTGCACCAGATAAATTTGCCCCCGTTAAATTCGCACGACTGAGATTAGCTCCACTCAAATTAGCTCCCTCCAGGTTAGCACCTTGAAGATTTGCCAATACCAAACCAACACCAGTTAGTTCACAATTAGGACATTGTTTGCTAGATAATAATTTTTGTGTATGTTGGATATTTTCAGCAATGGCTGGAAGATTAGGAAAAACTGTAGTAATAACTAACACAGCAGAAAAGATTTTGAGTCTCATTTTTAAAGATTTAAAAAATAGCATATTTTGCTGCTATGTTAACATCAAATTGATAAATCTAAGCCCTAGATATGGAAGGTAATTTCAATTATCAGTTATCAGTACCGACTGCTGAAACCAGAGGCTTGAAATACTGAAGTTTACTTTTTTAATCTCCTCAAAAGGGAAGACTTGAAACCTTATTTTTGGTTAAGAAACCAAGTTTTTCTGGGAAAAGTATAGGGTGCATCTCATATTTGCAAAAATACTTTTTTTATATTCCCTGTTCCCTGTTCCCTGTTCCCTAAAAGCAATAAACTTTTAGCTTTCTTCAAAATTGAGATGCACCCAAAGTATAAGAGTCTCAGCAGAACAAGAAACCCGGTTTCTAGTTTCTAATAATTGATTAAGTAGGTAGGCACGAAAAAAATTAAGTATGTAATAAAAAGTAAAGTAGCTCTGAAGCCTTTTCCCTTCTGACCTCTGCCTCCTGCCTTCCTCTCAAGTTGGGATAACTCTGCTAAATTCTTCATAACTTGTGCCATCTGGCATAACTGCTGCTTGGAGAGCTGCTCCACTCAAATTAATATCAGAAATATTAGCACCCAAAAAACTCGCTCCATTTAAGTCAGCAGCACTTAAAATAGCCTCTGTTAAATCTGCTCTCATTAGATTTGCTTCAATTAAGTCTGCTCCTGCCATGTCTGCTCTGGTGAGATTAGCACCAATTAAATCAGCTTCATTTAGAATAGCTCGTCGGAAATTAACACCATACAGGTTAGCTCCATGTAAATCTGTTTCATAGAGGATCGCTCTTGAGAGGTCAGCATCTATCATATTAACTTGACTAAAATTAGCACGACTTAGGTCTGCTCTGGTTAGTTTTGCTCTTGTTAAATCTGCTTTGTTAAGTTTAGCTCCTACTAGAACGGCACCTGACAAATTTGCTTCACTTAAATCAGCTCCAATTAGATTCGCTCCACTGAGATTAGCTTTGGCCAGATTTATTCGACTGAGATTGGCCCGACTGAGGTTTGCACCTGTTAAGTCAGCTTCAAAAAAATTAGCACCTTCTAAGTTAGCTTCTAGTAAATGTACTTCATGTAAGTATAGACCACTAAAATTTCTTTCTCCTCTTGCATATTGCCTTAATAATTCGTCTATTTTCATTATTTGGTTAATCATAAATTTTCTTTGAAATATACTGGCAGCAGAATTAATAAACAGGATTTTATTTGATTAATTTTGTAACTCAAATTTATCCTGCCTCATTATTTTGATACAGGTATTCAAAGATTAATTCCGAAAATCATACTGTAATACCGTTTCAGGGAATTCATAATTCTGAATTCAGAAGTTAGATTCGATAGGCTAAAAAGTTTGACAAGACAACAGTTTGAAGCAATTATTTGACATTTAAAGTTTGAAACTACTTGTGACATCTTTAAAGTGAATTGGTATAAGTATTCAGCTATTAGCAGTCAGCAGTCAGCTTTTTAATGAATAGATATCTCCAGAAAATAAATAATGGGACTTAAATCATTGCATACAACTAGCTGAATCAAGAAAAATTTACCAGAAACAATCTTTTTTTATATCATGTCCGATTAAATAGTTCTAAATAAAGAGGGAGAAGTCAGGAGTCAGGAGCGAAGAGAGGCAAAAAGAAGATATAAAAAGGAGAAAGTTTTTTTATCACTAATTATCCGGACATGATATTAGATCTTTGTCCTAAAAATATATTTCCTGTTGCCTGTTGCCTACTCTAGCAACAAGTCTATTGTTTTTCGGAGATGTCTAATTAATGAAGCAAGTATTCGTTTAACTTATACTAAATTTTCAACCAGAGAATTGAAGCAAGAGAATTGAAGCACAAGAACGACGAGTTTGAGTTGTCAACCAATACAATTGTCTGTCGAGAAATGTAGATATGTTTCGGAAGCTAATAGCTAATAGCTAACCGCTGAATGCTTACATCACTCATAGTTAATAATTGCTATATTTTCAGAGATTATCTAAAGCTTTCATAAGGAAATTTACCTTTTTTCGGGTCAAACCACTGATGTAAAAGTTGGGTATTTTCATCACTAGCAATAGTAGTATCAACAAATTTATCCCAGTCTGAATTTGCCAGTGGTAAAATACAACCATAATTTTCAAAAGTAAAAGGAATTTTGGGAATTAGATCAAACTCATTAAAATTTTTATTTTGTTGCCAAACTGCTCCCAGTAACAAAATACCGTCACTAGCAATAGCATCAATTTTACCCTGAGATAATTCATTAATTCCTTCTGCTCTATCAGATACTGCTTGCCAATTTGCATTGGGATAAATAGGGCGAAATTCTTCTTCAGTAGTTGTGCCTTGTAATAAGCCTATTGATATTTTTTCTCTAGTACCTTTGATTGGGTCAAACCTTTCTGCATCTGTTTTTTTTACTAACAATTGAATTCCTGTAGTGAAAAAAGGAATAGAAAAATCCACTACTTCCTCCCTAGCATTATTAATAGTTGTAGCGGCACAGACAATATCTAGTTTCCCATCTTCGATTAACTGAAAACGTTCTTCTAGAGATATTTTTTGCAACTCTAGTTTTATGGGTTTCCCTAACTCTTGCTCTAGACGTTGATGAATTAATTTAATTAATTCAACTGAATAACCTTCTAATTGATTGGTTTGACTGTTGATGTAGCTAAATGGAACAGCATCACTTCTGACTCCCGCTTTTAGTACCCCCGTTTGTTGAATCTTTTCTAATACAGTTTCTGCCAAACTTGGCAGAGGAAAGCTAATAAAAAATATACCGATCAAATAGCTAGTTATTTGATTTAAACAGGAAGCAGCAAGCAGCAAGTACGAAGAAGATAATTTAATCATAAAAATCAATATATGGAATAGGGAATAGGGATTAGGGATTAGGGAATAGGGAATAGGGAATAGGGAATAGGGAATAGGGAATAGGGATTAGGAAGTAGGAAGTAGGGAATAGGGAATAGGGAATAGGGAATAGGGATTAGGAAGTAGGAAGTAGGAAGTAGGAAGTAGGAAGTAGGAAGTAGATTGCATCCGAAACAACTTCTGACTTCTGACTTCTGACTTCGTTCCTCGTTCAAACTTGGCAAAAGAAAACTAATAAAAAATATGCTGATTAAAGAGCTAATTATTTGATTTAAAAAGGAAGTAGTAACCAGGAAGTAGGAAACAGATGAGTTAATCATAAAAATCAATAGATCAATATAGAGAATAGGGAGTAGAAAGTAGGAAGTAGATTGCATCCGAAACAACTTCTAACTTCTGACTTCATTCAAATTTGGCAAAGCAAAACTAATAAAAAATATGCTGATTAAAGAGCTAATTATTTGATTTAAAAAGGAAGTAGCAACCAGGAAGTAGGAAACAGATGAGTTAATCATAAAAATCAATATAGGGAATAGGGAGTAGGGAATAGGGACTAATTTGTAGCAAACATTTATTAAATTGGTATAAGTATAACAATTTGCTTTTTGATAAATATTTAATTTGGTTTAAAATTACGATATAGAATTATACCAATTTTAAAAAAGAATGTTGCCAATAGTAAGGGCAATAAAAATATTTTTCAGGATACGTTCATTTGACAAAAAAGATAATTTACGACCTAAAAAATGGTATTGAAGCCATTCCCATAATACTCCTGACTCCTGACTCCTGACTCCTAAAAAAATCTCCTAGTAATTTATATCAAACTTTTATTATATCATACCTAACAATAAAATTTCTTGATAATTGGCTACAATTTGCTATTTAATCGGGTATTAAAATTAAAAAATCACCAAAAAACTGCTAAGGAGATAAGACAATGGCAAAGGTGATTTTTTATGAGAAACCAGGCTGTAAAAACAATACTAAGCAAAAGACTTTGCTAGAAGCAGCAGGTCATCAATTAGAAACTCATAACTTGTTGAAAGAAGCTTGGACAAAAGATAATTTGCGTTTATTTTTTGGCGATCGCCCAGTAGCGGAGTGGTTTAATAAAGCTGCTCCAAAAGTTAAATCTGGAGAAGTAGTTCCCGAACAAACTGATGCTGAAACTGCTCTAACAATGATGGTAAATGATCCATTATTAATCCGTCGCCCTCTAATACAAGTAGGCGATCGCCGAGAGGTGGGATTTGATGTTGAAGTTGTTAATAATTGGGTTGGTTTAGAAGCTGTAGATGAGACTCAAAAGGCAAAAAGTGAGGAGCTAATGAGTCAAGATTTACAAGCTTGTCCAAATAGTCATAATCATCATTAGATTAGAGTCTAAAAAAACCGATTTTTATCTCTAAATTTGCCTAATCTCTCGTTAGATAATTTTCTGACGGGAGATATTTCCATAGTTTGTTAATGTATTTAACTTAAATGCAAACTACTATGTCTTATAAAATAAAATAATTATTATTATTTTATGTGTTAAATATATTCATTTTCACTCGCTAGTTGTAGACGTTATTTCGCTAGGAAGATTGAATAAAATATCCCTACTAGATTGAGATTTTGGTTTCTTTATGATTGATGGAGTTGGAAAATATGAGAAGTTAATATTCTTCATCTGAGTTGATAACATCCCTTGTACTTTTCTGTGCACCTTGACCAGATTTAGCAAAATAAATACCAACTAATACAGTAGTAAATGCAATCCAGTTAATAAAATTTAATTTTTCAGAAAAGATAATCCAAGCAAAAATTGCTGTAAGAATAGGTCCGAGTAATAGAAAAAGGGAAACAAATCCCGCAGAAAATTGCTTCAGACTATGAATAAAAATCAAATTTCCCAAACCTAGACAAAATATTCCTAAACAGATAACTGTCAACCATCCCGACCAAGATGAGGGAAATAATTGAGGGTCAGTCAAAAGTGCAAGGGGGAGAAGTAAAATACTTCTAAAAAAACAGGTCCAGAATAGTAGAGTTGCCGCGGAAAACCGATATCTGAGTCGTTCATAAATCAGAGAACCAATGCCATAAAATACGGCAGAAAGTAAAGCTAAACTATCAGCTCTAAAATATTGACTGCCAAATTGTAAATCGGAAAATGCGATCGCACTTGAGCCAAGAGACGCTAAAATTACTCCAACTACAAACCGACTATTAAAAGATTGATTTAAAAATAGCCATCCCCCAAAAGTTGCAAAAATAGGAGTCAGGTTATGGAGTAAATTAGAGTTTGTAACGCTGGTTTGATTTAAAGACCAAGCCCAAAATAACAAACACATTAAATCAACAATTGCTGATAACAATAAAATACCCAAATAATTAATAATTTTATTCTCTTGGCTAGGACTAGATTCAGAAGCTAATAGAGGGATAAAGTTTGTAATTTGATTCCATAATCCCAAAAAAATTGTCGCAATCCATAAGCGATTAAAAATCGTTGCATTGGCTCCAATTTCTTGTTCGCTCAATCTAATTAAAATGGCAGCAAAGGAAAGAAAAAAAACACCTAACAGTAATAAACTGAAGGGAATAATTGTTGAGACAAAATTTTCGCGAGACTGTTGAGTTTCAGCTTGAATTGTCATTATTTATCGGTCAATCAAGGGAAAGAATAAGGGAATAATACCAAAGTTGGAAAAAGTTTGGCTACATATTCTCAAATTTGGCTTAGGAGTTTTGGGAAAAAACAGTAATAATTTTCCAATGGTTTGGATTGAAATGCAACTATGATAAATATTTAAACAGACATAATATCAGCGACTTTTTAGATTTTTTTTACACTAAGCAAAGGCTTTTGACTAGGTAAATCAATTGGACGGGGATAATGTATTGGAGTTTTACTTAATTTCCGCAAATCGCAAATATATACAATTACGAATAGGGAATAATACCAAAGTTGGAAAAGTTTGGCTACATATTCTCAAATTTGGCTTAGGAGTTTTGAGAAAAAACAGTAATAATTTTCTAGTTGTTTGGATTGAAATGCAACTATAGATAAATATTTAGGGTTTGCTGATTAAATATGAAAGCATTGACAGGCAAAGGTTGTAGCATTTTTTAGTTCTGAAAAAGTACCAGCTTTTTGAGCTTTTACCGTCAAAAAGCTAGTATTTTGCGGTGATTATAGCAGAAAAATTGTCCCTCAATTTTTCCGACTATCTCCTCTAAAATTCCCATTTCTCCTGACTACTGACTACTGACTACTGACTACTAGACACAGCAAAAATACTTTTTCAGCAAACCCTATTTAGACAGACATAATATCAGCGACCTTTTAGATTTTTTTTACACTAAGCAAAGGCTTTTGACTAGGTACACCAACCGAACGCGGATAATTTATTGGAGTTTTCCCTACTTTCCGCAAATATATACAATTACGAATACTGTGACTTAAGGGAGTTTTAAATTCTTCAATAGTCTCTATCTTGCCTCCCAAAACTTTGACAACTTCTAGTAAATTAACCTGTTCATCAGTTGTGAAATTTCCTCGATATAAAATTGCAATCCCACCTATTTTTAATAATGGTAAAGCATATTCAGCGCAGACTACTGTAGGTGCAACAGCTCTCAAAAGAGCAATATCATAAATTTCTCTATATTGAAATACACGACCAATTTGTTCAACTCTGTTAGTTATAGTTAAAGCATTTGTAATGTTTAAATCTGATAATATAGTTTGGATAAAATTAATTTTTTTGCGGGTTGAATCTAGTAAAGTAACAGCATATTTAGGTACAGTAATAGCAACTGGTAATCCGGGAAAGCCTCCACCAGTGCCAATATCAATAACCTTTTTTTCCTCTTGCCAATTTATTTGATTTTCCAAGATCAACTTAATACCTCTGAGAGAATCCCAAATATGTTTTTCCCAAAAATCTTCCGGGGTAGTAATTCTAGTTAAATTTAACTTTTT
Source organism: Dapis brunnea BLCC-M229 (assembly GCF_050015995.1). Lineage (NCBI taxonomy): Bacteria > Bacillati > Cyanobacteriota > Cyanophyceae > Oscillatoriales > Microcoleaceae > Dapis > Dapis brunnea. The sequence goes on from NZ_JBNHEP010000160.1 coordinate 9,681, forward strand.
ATTTCCAACAATAATCAACTCATAAAGTTTCTGAAATTGTTGTTTTTGTTCTGCTGTTGGCTGCCAATTTAATGTTTTTTGCCAAACAGAATTCATTTCTGGCAAGATTTGTTTCTTATGATCATTCATTTGATAAATTTCAACCATAAGCAATTTTCATGTAGACTTATCTGATAGAGTAAAAAATATTTCACGAAAACAGGGTGGGAGAACGGAAGCCACGTTACTAAGGGACGCGGTAGAAGTTCGACCCAGGCGATATAACATCGCCGAATAAACTTAATTGTTCCCCTTCCGTTCTTTTAGATTTACGAGTGCGTTTAGTTTTGGTGTTGGTGGTTTGGAAAATTCAGTAGTATCAAAAAGGTTGAGTTGAGTAGGATTAGTTGGTTGACTAATTATTAGTTTAATAACCTTAACTTTTTGTTGAAGCAGCTCCCCAAATCCATAATTAAATCCATCAGATTTATGGGTATGTTGGCAATATTTATGACTAATTCCCTGGATAAGTTCGGTTTTAGTTTTGATATTAAAACTGCCAGTTTTTCTAACAGCAACTCGACCAACATAAGTACCAATCTTTTTACCTTTATTGACAACAACTTTGACCATATCTCCAGTTTGGAAGCCAAAGAATGATTTCTGTCTAAGCTTAGGTGCGCCTCTGGGAAAACCGTACTTATCAGAGTTAACCATTTGACGAGAACCACGTCCCATAGCTTTGATTAGCAAGGGTTGGTATCCTTTGATGTTCAAACTATTAGGGGTAGAAGTGCCAACACAGGCAGCGTCAGCCCAGTGACTTTTGCTAATACCTAAACGTTTTCGATTAAACTTAGTTAATCCTCCAGAACCAACTTCAACAGGTAAACCGATAGCTTCGAGCGTTTCCTTTAATTTCCAGCGAGTTGCATTAACAGCCGCAGTATCAGCTAAAGGTTGTTTTCTCTGCTTTTCAATTAATGCTAAAAGCTTGGGTTTATCGCTTAAGAAATCAGCAGGCAATTGGTTATCCTTTTTCTGATTGCACTTAACGCAACTCAATACTAAATTGGAAACTCTATCGCTACCTCCCTGAGATTTAGGATGGAAATGGTCCAGGTTAAAAGGCCCTTCTTTGGTATTGCAATAAACACAAGTGCGATTAAACTTCTCAAGCAGATATTCTCTTATCTCATAACCAAATAGTTCGCCTTTTTGGTACTCTGTCCCGTTAATTTCTGGGTTAACCATTTTCTGTGTATCAAATCGAACTAACTCCATACTGATAGTAGAAATAGGAGCTAATCGACACAGCTTTTTCACCCAAGATTCAATGTTAAAAATCCTCGACATTAACGATGGAGGCAACCAACCATCGCGTCGTTTTCTATTCAGAAATCTTGGCTGGCGATAACGAGTTTTACGGTTACGTCTTGACCTTCTTCTTACTCGTCTGTCGCTTAAATTGTCCTTGATTTGAAACCCTCGATGTTCCAACTCAGCACACCAGACAATGTTAGTATCTGATAGTAAAGCTAAACCAGTAGTCTTAGCACCGGGGTCAATCTTAATTCTTAATTCCTTCGGTTGATTTTTTGATTCCTCCTTCAAAATAATTGTCAAAGGATACCTGCGAAATACTGCTGCTTTTCCTTGAGTTAATAACTTTCTGGCAACAGCAGGATGAGTTGGATTACAGGGTTTTCTATTTGTATCCAGCACAAAAACTGAATTTTTACTCATGGAAAAATCTCCTATTGCTAGGGTAATGGCCACCTGGCCAATGTTACATTCCGGCACATCCAAATAACACCGCTTTACCCCTCGTAAACTTTTAATTATCTGGTTTCAGAAGCTCAGGACTGGTGGAGCATCCCAAGGTGAGAACTTTGGCACTTAAATGCAACGTAGTCAGTTAAGACTTAGGCGGGTCAGCTACCTAAATTAACGAGGCCGGAAACCTCGTCTCTTTAGAGTGGGGTGCTGACAAAGTTGACGATCGCTCTGAGAAACATTAGGATTAGTCCGTAAATAATCATCCACCCAACTACAACCCTTTTTTAACAAATCATCTAATGCTAAATTCCACAAAATAACATTATTATCTCTACTACCAGAAGCTAACAACTTACCATCAGGACTAAAACTTACACTCATCACACTATCTTTGTGACTGCTCAAAGTTTTTAATAAACTACCATCATAAAGACTCCAGAGCTTAACCTTACCATCATAACTAGATGAAGCAATAACCTGACCATCTGGGCTAAAACTAACACTGGTGACACTATCACTAGCACCTTTCAAAAAAGTTTTCAGTAACTCACCATTAATACTCCAAAGTTTTACCGTATTATCAAAACTTCCTGTAGCGATCGCCTGACCATCAGGACTAAAACTTACTCCCAAAATCCAATTCTTGTGAGCATTAATAGTTCTTAGCAGCACACCTTTGTCAGTCCATAGTTTCACCGTACCATCATCACTAGCAGAGGCGAGCATTTTGCCATCTGGACTAAAACTAACACTACTGACCCATTCCTTATGTCCAACTAAAGTTTTCAGCAACTTGCCTTGACGGTTCCACAACTTTACTGTTTTATCTTTGCTACTAGAAGCAATAATTTGATTATTTGGACTAAAGCTGACACTCATCACATGATTGGTATGTCCTATAAGATTGATATTCTTGGAGGTAAAATGAGAGGAATGATAAGTTGTATTCCAATTCCAATCAACACAAATAGTTCCTATTGACCTTGGGAAACATCGTCGTCTACTAGGAACTTCTACTTGACTATCAAGAGTAATGTTAACCAAACTGCGATATTTTTCTGACTCAAAAGACTGATGTGGCAGTAGGGAAAAATTTGTCGGAAAAAAGGGAATAATTTTGTGCAAAGGGACAAGACAAAAATTACCCACTCTCACAAAACAACTCAACTTACTAGCCAAATCATCTTTAATTTTTCCCTCTTCCCTAAAATATGATGTGCTTTTCTCATTCTTAAGAGACAAAAGCTGATTATCTTTGTCATAAGGTTGCCAATTTTGAGGATCATCAAGCAATTCCAAGTTCCAGATTTTCTCTGGAGAATTGAAGTACCACAATTTTACTGTATTGTCATAGCTACCCGAAGCAAGGATCTGGCCATCTGGGCTAAAACTTACACTTGCCACTCTATCAGTATGCCCTCTGAGAGTATTTAGTAACTTACCTGTGCGACTCCATAGTTTAATAGTATTGTCTTGAGATGCAGAAGCTAAAATTTGACCATCTTGACTAAAACTCACATCAAGAACTCTGTGTTGATGTCCTTGCAAAATATTGAGAGAACTATTTTTGAGATTCCACAACTTAATAGTTTTGTCATAGCTAGCTGAAGCCATAGTTTGGCCATCTGGGCTGAAACTAACCTGAGTAACTGTATCTCCATGACCCGAAAAACTTTTCAAAAGGGTTCCATCTAGGTCCCAAATTTTAATGGTTTTGTCTGTACTGGAGGAAGCTATTGTTTTGCCATCAGGAGAAAAGTTTGCACTGATAACTTGTTTTTTGTGCCCAGTTATTGTCTTTTTGAGAATAGGTCTGTTTCCCGAAAAACTCCAAATTTTGACTGTTTTATCCCTACTTGCTGTTACCAGACTTTTACCATCAGGAGAAAAATTGACACTGTAGACTGGGGCATTATAATTTCCATATCCATGTTTTAAGGTTGCCAAAAGTTTACCATTCAGATTCCAGAACTGTACCGTCCCATTTTCATTAGCAGCAGCAATGATTTTTCCATTTGGACTAAAGCTAACCCATTGGATAACTGCTTTGGTTTTGATGGTTCTCAGTAATACACCTGTGTTGGTCCAAATTTTGATAGTTTTGTCTAGTGAGCCTGATGCTAATATTTTGCTATTGGGACTGAAGTTGACTGTTACTACTGGAGCACGATGACTCTTGAGAGATAGAGGTTCAATTTCTGGTTGCTGAAGATTCCAGATTTTAACTGTCCGATCGTGGGAAGCTGAAGCTAGATATTTTCCATCTGAACTAAAGCTAATTCTACTCACTTTATCTGTATGAGCTTTTAAAGTTTTTTGTAATTTGCCATCTCGACTCCATAATTTAATAGTTTTATCAGCACTAGCAGAGGCAATTAAGTTTCCTTCAGGATGAAAAATGACACTCCAAACTGCATTACTATGTTCTTCTAAATGGTTATATTCGTTCACTTCATAAACTGCTTGCTGCAGAGAGGCTGCAATACGATATTCTGTATCATTTGATAGGTTATTTTCTACTAATAATTGTTTGATTTTTTGCCATTTTTGACCTGCTCTGATACTTTCTATCAGAGCATCAAATTTATAACCTGAGAAAAATAATGCTTCTGAAACAGCAGTCATACTATTAATATCTGCCCGATGTTTTTCAGCAGTTGCTACTTGTTTTTGAAATATTGTTTTCTGCCAAAAACCTAATGCAGCAATAGTTGACAGTGACATTGATATAATTCCTACAATTGCTGCTGCTAGTTGTCGTTTTAAGACTATATTTAGTTGGGCTTGGCTAATTATTCTATCTGTTTCTGCCTGATTCTTGGCAATTTCAGCTTGTTTTATTTCCAGTTCAGCCTGGTTTAATCTCTCTTCTAAGTTAAACCTTTTACGAATAGGTTTTACTACATAATCGTGAACTAGCTGGTAGTGTTTTTCATTGAACTCTTTGCGGATAAATAATAATCCTGAGTCGATTAATATTTCTAAAATTAAGTGCAGCAGTTTTTTGCTTTCTTGAAGATAATTAAGTTGATTTTCAATAAAATTTTTAGATTGATTTTTTGCTGCAAAATTTGGTTTTATAAATTTTTGAATTATTTCTAATAATTCTGTTTCGGTTCGACTAGCTCTGGTTAAATTATCATTAGTCAGTGTAAATAAAATTTGCATAGTAGCTTCTTCATTTTCCTTGCCACAATCTAAAATTACTTGGTCTAAAAACTTTTTGATCAGTTTTTCTTTTGCCTTTTGCGGATTAATGCCGAATTTTTTTTGAAATTGCTCTAAGGTTTGAATAGGGGGTTTTTCTTCTTGCAGTTGGCTTCCTACTACTTGTAATTCTATCGGGCGAATTTGCTGTTTTTCATCTGCTAAACCATCAACAATTGCATCAATTAATTGTGGTTCTAAATTAAATTTCGATCTTTTGGTTAAGCATTCTATAACAGCATAAGCATCTTCTCTAGAAAAATCTCTTAAATGGTAACGAATCTGTTTGTCTAAAATATTGTTATTAATGACATCTAGATAATTGATAAAGTCACATTCTAATAAATAATGTAAATAATCTTCCCTCATGGAGAAAATTACTTTGACAAAGGGAATATTTAGACAATTATCCAGAAACGTATAGAATGCTTCTCTCTCTTCAGTAGTATTGCTAATAAAGAAAAATTCTTCAAATTGATCGAATACTATTACTGTTAATAAATTATTTTCAACATTGTTTTTTAATTGGGCTATAATTGATAATTCTATCAATTGGAATTTATCTGTAATAGCGGATAAATACGGAGTAATTTTTTCTACTTCTGTACTAGAGTTTTTTGATGGTGAAGGAGAGATCAAGTCTTGATTTTCTGTATAATTTTTTTCTGGCTTTATGAGATTTTGATCGTGAAAATTTTTCTCTTTTTTTTGTAATGCTTTTTCCAGAGAATGTGCTAATTCTCCTAACCAATCACTATATAGTTGTACTACTACTGGTATAGTATCTCGTGCCGAAATAATAATATTGTTTAAAGCTGGTACTAATCCTGCATTAACTAAAGAACTTTTTCCTACACCAGAGCGACCATGGATAACTGTTAATTTATAGTCATCTCGACTTATTCTTTCCAGGAGATTATTAATATCTTTTTGACGACTAGAGGCAGTTATTTCTGAGGGTAAAGTATTCTGGTAATCTAATGATTCTTTGATATAACTTTGTTTTTGGGCTTGCAACTGAGATGCACCAATAAAGGCTAAAAGTCCGTATTGGTGAGCAATTTTTCTCTGGCTTGTTTTTAAGCGGAATGCTTGTAAATATTTTCCTTGTTCATAATAAAGCGATCGTAATTCTGTTAAAATCTCCAGATAAAGTTTGGGGTCTCTACTTTCTGAAGTTTTCAAACTATTTTGAATTGCATTTTTCTCTGTTGCTTTAGCAAATTCTAGATATTGAATTGCTTCTCCTGGGTAATGTAATTTTTTGACGCTTTTTGCTAGTAAAAATAAGTATTTATTTTTTTCCGTTGGTAATGTTATATTTTTCGCATAAAATAAAATATTAAGTGCTCTTTCAGATAGCTTCTGAGCTTGAACCCAATTTAGTTTTTCCAGGGCAACTTCTGCCAAAAAACCGTAATCTTGTGCTATTTGCAACTCATTTCCATATTCGTGATGTATTCTTAGTCCTTCTAAGGCAATAGCTTCTAATGCTCCCCAAGCTTTCATCTGCTTTGTCACTTGTCCTAATGTTGTGATTACCTCAGCTACTAAGGCAAAACTATTAACTTTTTCAAAAAGCTGTTTCGATGCTTGAAGTTTCAGTTTTGCTTCTTCTAGTTCTTGACAATTATCTAGGAGATTTTGAGTTGATTTAAGATAATAACATAAGGCAATATTATATAAAACTATTCCTTGTTGTTCCAGGATAAATCTCTGGCTAATGATTGGTAATTTAGAATATTCTGGTTGATGCAGATAACATTGCTCCCTCACTTCATACTTCCACAAATTTAGGCTTTTTTGATAATGAGCAATAGCGTAATCTATCTCTTCATTATAGTAGTTATCTCGACCAATAATTAATTCTATATTCGCTGCCAGAATAGGTTCTAAATCTTTGTCACGATTTTTCAGGTCTTTGAGAGCTAACTCTATTTCTTGACGTTTATTTTTAGATAAGCCTTTAAAATCATAACAGTTGGCTTGATCGACACAACTAGAAAGTAAAAGCTGAGAAATTATACGATTTTCTGATAATGGTATTAATTGTTGTTTTTGATTAGCAGACTTATCTATCCAATAATCCTCTATTTCTAGTCTCAGTAAATGTATTAAATCACAACTCGCTAATTCAAATTTGATTGTAGCTGCTGCCCAACTTTTAAAATCTGGTGCTAGTCTAATTAATTTAGCTAATAATTCATCTGTTATCCACAAAACTAGAGGAAAACAGAATTTTTTCCGAAATTCATCCCTGACTTGATTAGTAGAAGTTAGTAACTCATCTATTGCTTCTACTTTCTCTAAGTCAAATATCATTATTGCTGGTGGTTCGGGAAAATTTTCTAATTGTTTATCAATTGTTGTATATAGAGTTTTAACAGTTTTTGGTAATACTATTTCTTGAATTTTTATTGAAGATAGCTTTCTCACTTCCATCATCATTGTTTGCCGCAAGTATTGATAGTTACAGCAAACTAAAATAAGTGAAAATTGTCCTTGAGAAAGAGTTACAGAGCGAATCAGTCTTTTGAGCGATCGCTGATTGTAAATGATACTTTCTTCCAATTTTTTAAAAGCTTTCATATTGACTAAATACTATTACCTAATTTACTGTCAAAGACTAAAAGTTTAATTATTTTTTCACTCTCATCATCAAATATTTAAAAGGAGGAATATTCCTGAATTAAAGACGAAGTTGCCAGATAATCTGGTACTCCTAAAACATTCAGGATATTAAGTACCGAGACAGAATTAATTTAATATTTTGGCAGTGGTAGTTCAATAATTAACAATTAATAATTAATAATTACCTCTTCTTATAATGGATAGGATTGGCTAAAAGGAATTTTTTTTCTTCTCTTGGTCGATTGGATATGGCTAGGTTTCCTCAGCATCCCATCCTACGGAAAGCTCCGAAGATCGACTGCTCTCTTGGTCGATTGGATATGGCTAGGTTTCCTCAGCATCCCATCCTGACGGAATGCTCCGCTTTCCGACCGCTTTTTCTCCATGAATGGAGAGGCTTTATACCTTAATTTTTCGGTAAGAGCTAAAGGGAATATAACTGATTAGTAAATAGACGAAAAACACACAAATAATTTTGTCTACCTAAACTTATAATATTTAGGTAATACCAATTACCATGCATTAGTCCTATACTTAGGTTGGACTTCAGTTATTAAGCAATTAACGCCACCTTTTTCACCTTTTTGCTAATTTGAGCAAAGTTAATATTTATTATTCTTATGTTTACTCCTCCCCACACTCCCCACACTCCCCACACTCCCCACCCCATCAGATACAGCAAGATTTTTGATATTTGGTATAATTCCGTTCCGCTCTATTCCCTATTCCCTATTCCCTATAATTACTATTAATCCAACTAGCATATTTTTGAGTTTCTGCTAATAATGGATTAATGCCAAACCAATGACCATCCCGATCTCGATATTCAAAAACAAACATACTCCTGAGTAAAGTTTGGCATTCTTCTTCCCCAGTAACTCTTTGATTTTCTACTACTTTAAATAACAACTCCCATTCATCAGCAGTAATAGCTCTCATTAGATCGTCTCGGTATTCCTGAATCACATTTTCTAAACATTCACTAGAGAAAGGAGGATCTTCTTGTTGGAGACAACTGTAGAGCAACATTAATAGTCGTCGCATATGACCCCCACTGATGCGGCAAAGTCTATCAAGGGTTTCAGGAGTGTCAAAAATAGTAGGGATCAATTCTACACGTTGTTGGGAAGGTATTTCTGGAAAAGCTCTAGCTAATACCATTTCTCTTAATAATGCCATTCCCGGTTCATAATCATTAGGTTCCATTGTGGGTTTTTTGCACCTAGTTTGCACAGGTACCATTGGTAATATTTTGGGTTTAACTCCAAATCGACTAGATAATCTGCCATAATCATTAGAGAACATTAAAGTGAGGGGAATTGTGTAGACTACATGACAGTTTAGTTTTTTGAGTTGTTCGCCTCGGTCTACAAATAAATATTCTGGTTGAGTACGTCCCCAGGATTTGGGTGAGTTATCTACACGGTCTAGATTATCAACAATAACAACAAGTCCTTTCTTATCTCGGCGTTTGAGTTCTATATTGGCACGTTCAAGTAATTCTTGATTTATTGATTCTAGAATAGTGCTGGTTCGAGGTTCGAGGTATTGTCTTAATTGAGAACGTAGTTTAGGGGAATTCTTAGTTTTAGCAGTAATTTTAGCAATTCCCACAGATAATTCTGCTTCTGTTGAAAGTTCTATGGGGGTTTGTAAGACTTCTGATACTTCAGTAAATAGCTTTTGGAAGTAACCTGGTTTAATTTTAATTTTCGTTTGTTCCATACTTTCGCTGACTTGACGAGCGATCGCCAGCAAAATATCACTAATATCTACATCTCCCATATCTAAATCTTCAGAAGATTCGAAGTAAACAACGTGATATCCCTGTTTTTCTAATTTATCTTTGAGTCGAAATAATTCAGTAGACTTACCACAACCTATATGTCCTGTAAAGAGTTGACAAGATGGTTGATTTTCAGATAAAAGTGTTATGGTTCTTTCTAACTTTCGGATAATGTCACTACCCCTGACACTGGCAAAATCTATGTAATATTGTTGATCTTCAGGGTTCCCTACTATGAGGGTCTTGCTTGGGTTACAAGCTTTGTAAAATTTAATTAAGTCTAGTTCACTTAAGACTTGTTTTCCCATGTACGAAAAAAGTAGTATTGTTTAATATTGATAAGTGTTATTTTCCTGGATTCTTTTAATCTGGGCAAGAGGTATGTCAACACCTGGGGGTAAAAGCATCAATAATCATTACCCTAGAGGAAATAGAATATAGCAATCCTATTTAAGTTGTAATATTTTGGTGGCAGTTGGGAGTCAGGAGTCAGGAATCATAATTTTAAATGTTTTCAGTTAAAATTAACTGTTATAAACATTATTACAACTAATTCGCGGATTGCTATATATACCATTTGGTATTAATCCCAGTGATTAAGTTTTTTGCACAGGAGTCAGGAGATGGAGAGGGGTATACAGAAAAAATCTTAAAAAATACTCATATTTTCCCATCTCCCCATATTCCCCTTATCTTTTTAAATAGGTCTCAAATAGCTTCTATAAGAAAATCAATTAGATGATTGAATAAACATGACTTTTATCCTCTATTTGAATAATTTGAAACCAAAAAAATTAACATATCCGTATTACAAAAATACAAAAATATGTGATTAAACCATATTAAAATTTATATCAAAAAAGATTAATTTTAAGGATATTAATTAGTAAATAATACCACTTATTCAAGATTTATGATTGAACCTTAAAACTACTTGATCATTTGATATTTTTCCCTAGCATCTACCACTAATTTGAAAAAAGAATGTTATGAATAATTGGGATCGGTAAAAGATTTTACAGTAGATTTCCCTTTAACTAAAAAGATAAGTTTCAATCTAAAAAATAATATAAAAGCATTTCATTCTGACTCCTAACTCCTAACTCCTGACTCCTGACTCCTAATAAATAGCCTAGCTATTTGTATCAAAGATTTATCAATTTGGTATAACACCTTTTTTCAGGATATTTAGCAAACTTTTTAAGATTTTGAATGAATTAAGTAAATGGCTAATAGTATTGGAGCGGTTTCTCAATCAGATTTAGCAAGTCGGCGACAAACATTACGCCGTCAAAGGCGTATAAAATTAGTAATTATAATCTGGCAAATACTAGCAGTTAGTGGTTTAGCATCAGGTTTACTGTGGTCAATTACTCAGCCAATTTGGCTAATAACTAAACAAGAACAATTAACTGTAGAAGGTAATCAATTGCTTTCAGACAGAGCAATATTATCTCTAATTACTTTAGATTATCCTCAATCTCTTTGGGGAATTCAACCACAAATATTAGCTGAGAATTTAGAGTCACATAATCCAATTGCTAAGGCAAAAATTAGTCGTCATTTATTTCCTCCGAGTTTAAGGATAGAGATTACAGAAAGACGCCCTGTAGCAATTACTCAATTTAAAAGTAAGGTAGGTACCAGTAACTCACAAAAAATGGGATGGTTAGATGCTTATGGCAACTGGATACCTTTAGAAAGCTTTTCTGCTCTAGAAAGAACTGAATCTTTACCTACTCTAAAAGTAATTGGTTTTACTGAACAGTATCGTCAATATTGGCGTCCTCTATACCAAAGTTTAAGTCGTAGTCCTGTTAAAGTATTTGAGATTAATTGGGAAGATCCAGGAAATTTAATTCTGACAACTGAGTTAGGATTAGTACATCTCGGACAGTACAGCTCTCGATTTAATGAACAATTAAATGTCTTAGACAGGATGCGAGAATTGCCGAATAAAATTGATGTTCGCCGAATGGCCTATATCGATCTAAAAAATCCAGAATCTCCTTTAATTCAGTTACCAAATAAATCTAGAGCAATTAAGATTCAGTCAAATTAAATCTACAAAAATTTCTAATTTAAAAGTATTTTGAGAAGTGACCTTGAGTTGCAGAAAAACTATTCAAAAGGAAAGAACAGTGTAAGCATTTCCTGGGGAATGCTGCACAAATAGCGGTCAGCTATTAGCCATCAGCTATTAACTTAATTGTCAGCCAGAAGTGGAATTAGTATTGAAGTATTGAGGAATAATTTAAAGTATGGATAAAAGCTAAACTATTAATTTTAGCAGTTGTTTGATTTCCATCATACCTGAGAGCCGACCAAATAATAGCTGAATGTTTATAAAACAGTTATCAAAAGTTGCCAATGGAAATCTTCAGAAAACTGTAAAAATATATAAAAATTTTGTTAGAGACGCTTCAGTATTACGAAAGTTCCCAAAAAAGCCAAATGAATAAACATTCTCCGGTTGTTGGATTATATTGCAACATATTTTAGAATATGATTGATTAATCTCTGCCAAGAGCCATCCTGGTAAGCTATAAACTAACTTAGAGTAAAAAAAACTGTATATCTACCATCCCCAATAATGATAGTGAATAATCAACAAGGGGTCAACCATGAAATTCCCCAATCTCAAGGACAAGGAAATTTTCCATTGCCAAAAAATATCTCTAATCCATTTGGTAATAGCTCAGGATTGTATGGAGAACAAAATTATGACCCCAAGAGTATAACAAAAGAAGAATCCAGGAGTGATGATATCGTGCCAAGTAATGCGGCAAAAATCAAAGTAATTGGTGTGGGAGGGGGTGGCGGCAATGCTGTTAACCGAATGATTGCTAGTGAGGTCTCTGGTATAGAATTTTGGACGGTTAACACAGATGCCCAAGCCTTAACTCTGTCCCATGCTCCTAAACGCCTACAACTTGGACAAAAACTGACAAGAGGCTTGGGGGCTGGGGGTAATCCTGCTATTGGGCAAAAAGCAGCGGAAGAATCTAGAGATGAAATAGCTAATGCTTTAGATCATCCCGATCTAGTATTTATTACTGCTGGAATGGGAGGCGGTACAGGTACTGGCGCTGCTCCAGTTATAGCTGAAATTGCTAAAGAAGCAGGCTCTCTAACAGTAGGGGTTGTAACTCGACCTTTTACTTTCGAGGGAAGACGCCGAATTACTCAAGCTGATGAAGGAATTACTGCTCTACAAACCAGAGTAGATACTTTAATCGTAATCCCCAATAATCGCTTGCTATCTGTTATTAATGAACAAACTCCCGTACAAGAAGCTTTTAGAATAGCAGATGATATCTTGCGTCAAGGTATACAGGGGATTTCAGATATTATTACTGTGCCTGGATTAGTAAATGTTGACTTTGCTGATGTCAGAGCAGTTATGGCTGATGCTGGTTCGGCGTTGATGGGAATTGGTATGGGATCTGGTAAGTCTAGGGCAAGGGAAGCAGCCAATATGGCAATCTCTTCTCCTTTGCTTGAGTCTTCCATTGAAGGAGCAAGAGGAGTTGTATTTAATATTACTGGAGGTACTGATTTAACTTTACATGAGGTTAATGCTGCTGCTGAGATTATCTATGAAGTTGTCGATCCTAATGCCAATATTATTTTTGGTGCTGTAATTGATGAAAAACTTCAGGGAGAAATCAAAATTACTGTGATAGCTACTGGTTTTACTGGGGAATTACAAACTAACCCTACCCAGGAAAAGGTACAACCAAGACGACCAATGCCGAGTTCTACAAATACTCCTACTCAAACTCCTGAACCGCAAAAAAAATTACCAGGATTAGATATTCCTGACTTTCTGCAAAGGCGACGAAATCCACCTAATCCTAATAGATAAGATTAAAGCAAAGCAAATTTCTTGATATCTAACTCCGTTCTACTGAACTTACCCAAACTTAACCAAAATGGTATTTTGAGCTTTGGAGATTAGCTTCGGTGCTTCTGTGAGAACCACCGACCGCAGTCTGTAACTTATTCTCTCCACAGGCTTAAAATCGGTGGGAACTCCACCTACTAACTTACTAACTAATATGGAAATAAATCTTGAAAACTTTGCAACTGTGTTCCATTATTTTCAGGACATTTAAGGTTAATGGATTTCTCAAGCACCTTTCTCCTAGCTATTTACCATTGGCCATAACCTCTTAAAAGTTTAAGTCGATTTTTATAATCTTGGTTATTGCTTTCTATAAATAAATTGTAGCAAACTTTCAAACATTCATTTTATAAGATCGATCTAGATATGTCCAATTATTCTACTTCAGTAGTTAGCCCTATAAATTCTTTCTATAAAATGTTATGGCTAATTTAATGGCATCAAGTATTCCTGTTGCTTTGACTATTGCTGGTTCTGATAGTGGCGGTGGAGCAGGTATTCAGGCAGACTTGCGTACTTTTGCTTTTCACTGTGTTCATGGTACAAGTGCTTTGACTTGTATCACTGCTCAAAATACTTTGGGAGTGAATAGGGTTGATGCTTTGTTACCAGAGGCGGTCAAAGCACAAATTGAAGCGGTTGTTAAAGATATAGGTGTCCACGCTACTAAAACAGGAATGTTACTAAACCAAAAGATTATTTTGGCTGTGGCTGAGGCAGTGGAAGCTTTAAGTTTAAAACAATTGGTGGTAGACCCAGTAATGGTATCCCGTGCAGGTGTTCAGTTGATTGATGATTCGGCAGTGGGAGCTTTACGGAATTTTTTGCTCCCAAAGGCCAGTATTGTTACTCCTAATATTTATGAGGCCCAGATTTTTACGGGTTTTAGTATTAATGATATTGATGATATGCGACTGGCGGCTGAGAAAATTCACAAATTAGGGGTCAAGACTGTTTTGGTAAAGGGAGGGGCTCTCAAGCATAATTTCCGAGGAGTAGATGTTTGGTTTGATGGGGAGTGCTTTGAAACTTTGACAACTGCCACAGTTGATACTACTAATACTCATGGTACTGGTTGTACTCTTTCAGCAGCAATAGCAGCTAATTTAGCCCAAGGGAAAGATTTATTTTCTGCTGTTAAATTGGCTAAGGATTATGTGACAAATGCTTTAAAATATGCTTTGGAAATTGGTCACGGTCAAGGTCCTATCGGACATTTTTTCCCTTTGTTATTAAACACTTAATTAATCAACATAATCTTATTTGTATTCTTGGAAGTAGATAGTGTCGCTACACAAGTGAGTAATTCTAAGTCTCTATTTCCCAGGGAAAACACTCCGCAAATAAAATGTCAGACGGACTCAAGACAGTTAAAAATCAAAAATATTGATTTGTAAGGCTTTTGGGATTTTGTAACTGACCAGTTATTTCTGCCATCCTGCAATAGAAATCTCCAGAAAAGAGGGAGTAGGGAGTAGGGATTAAGGGAAAATAATTGACGGTTTATGCGTATGGGATTGATTTAATTTTTTATTTTTGGATATGTCTAATAGTTTGATTGATTGAGAATCTATTTTTTTACTATTACTAATATGGATAAAAATTATAAAAATTTGCTAATATAGCACTAAGCATTCAGGTATTTGACATTTATAAATCCTGTACCTTTTCACAGTCTACTATTCCCTATTCCCTATTCTACTATTCCCGATTCAAGTAGCGCTATAAATATCTATAAAATGGCTAATAGTTTACTCGCAAATATCAGCCATTTCAAAATATATTTATTTTCTAGCACTCCCTAAGCGATAGTAGCGACTATGATGCCAGCTATAGTTTTTGCTCTTGTTTTCTTCAGATTCTGAAGTAGATGGCGATGCTGGTTTTGAGGAAAATGCTTTTTGAGTTTCTTCTACAAATAAAGGAGTTGAGCTTTTCAGAAGATCTCTTTGTACCGCAGCAAAAGCATGACGTACTCCTGCAACAATCTGCTTTTGATAATCTTCTTCTGCTTTTTTTGTTTGGAACTTCCAACCTTCCTTACTTGAAGCATATAGGGGAGGGAGACGATTCAGGGCATAAGTTTCTACATCAGCTCGCTTAATATATTTGGCTAACTTTTGAGGAAGTAAAGTAATTTGACGATTTACTTCATCTGCTACCATTTGTTCCATAATATTTATATATTTCTTTTTAGAATTAACTACCATAATTATTTTCCTATTTCCTTCTGATCTACATTTTTTTTACTTAATTATAGCTGTTTTAACTTCAAGTTTATGATTAGAATACCTCAATTAATTAATTAATTAATTAATTTCAAAGAACTACTACTATTACTATTACTATTAATTAATTAGAGATTGTTTGTAAAGGAAATATAAAAAGGAGATAGGGAACAGGGAACAGGGAACAGGGAACAGGGAACAGGGAATAGGGAATAGGGAATAGGGAATAAGGAGGAAGAAATCAAGACAAATATTTGTCGCTTAAAAATCTAGGAATATATGTACTGAATACTTCTCTACCTACCAAATTTCAATCTCTTGAAGTATTACCGCTTTTAGATTTTAGTCACTCGCATGTTCTCTTAATACTTATTTTACAAACAGTCTCTTAGTGAATAGAGATTTGATTATGAGGAAATAACAGTTACGATTAAGTCTTCTATCTTTTTTATATTTTGGTTACCAGCTAAATATCCAATACCTCGATGCAAATGTAGCCTAAATTGAGTGGCCAAAGTTTCTTGCTCTATACCTATTCCTTCATTATAGCAACGTTGCTTAAGAGCCAACAACAATATGTCAGAAAATTTCCCGCCAAAAATTCTCCATGTTAATTCTAAATTGCTATCAGCAGGAATTGGCACTGGAGAGGGAATACTTGATTCTGCCAAAGAGCAACAGAATGCCCAACGACAAAGGATATTCCACTGGTCAATTTTAGTATTACGTTTAAGTTTTGTTAACTGTTCTTTGGCTACTTGAGAAAGTCGTATTCGTTCAATTGGTGGTTCCATAAAAGGTATTAGATATAACTATGTATGATTGGGATGAAATTAGATTTTTTTCAGTTGCTTTAATCTATAGACTTCTTGCAGAAGTCAGGGAATAGGGAATAGGGAATAGGGAATAGGGAGATGAAATTGTTAATTTTAGATATTGAATTTATTTAATTAAAACTTTTGCAAAAGGTCTTATGAGAATTTATTTGGGATTCAGGTAAAATATATTTCAACTATATTTTCATTTTCTCAAATTAGGAAAATTTGCCTAAATTCCTTTCCTATTAACTATTGCCAGTTGCCTGCTGCCTCATCTGAAAAAAAATTCAACATAACACTTTACTACTATATTTATTGATAGTTTCAATAAGTTATTTACCTGATATTTAGTAAAAAAATATAACAATCAGATGTGAGAATTTGAATATTCCCTGTGCCCTCAAAGTTTACAATATCTCACAACTAACATAAGATTTCTATATTTAGAGATTATTGATACAAATCAATATTTAAAGCTTTGTATTTATACCTAAAGTGCTTGACGACTACATATCTTGAACTATAACCTAAACTTAATCTGTTAATTCTAAACTTTTGTAACAAATTAAGTATATAAGTATATGGTTAAAACCTATATTAAGACTGTAAAAATTTGCCGAAAAAGTTTATCAGCAAACCTCATAAAAGTTTATAAGCAACATAATATTTTTATGTTTATAGCAATTTAATTTAAGTTCTGAACGGAACTCCTTATTCCTCCTAATCTCCCAAAAGTTATCAAATTATTTCGTATTTTTCCCTATTCTCAGTAATTGCTGTTTCCTTTTTTTCATTAATCCTAGTTGACGTTTTTAATGAAAATACTATATACCGACTAACTATGATATTACTAATGGTAGTTATACCAAATTGATAAATGTTTGCTACAAATAGTTAGGCTATTTCTTAGAAGTAAACCCACTCCTAACCCAACCCACCCCCGCCCCTCCCAGGAGGGGAGCCAGGAGGGGAAGTCAAGAGACAGGAGTTAGAATGAATAAGTTTGATATCATTTTTTATCTCGTAATTTATCTTTTTCGTCAAATATACATGGACTATCGAGTCTTTTAATACTGCTTATTATTCGTAACATTCTTTTTTCATACATGGTATTTTTCGGAAAAGTTGGAGAAAAAAAATTATATAGCAATAGCATAAAAAAATATTTTAAATATCTGTTAAAATTAGCCCTATCGATAAATTTTTCATGGTAAATGTTAATTTCAAATTTACATAATTTTTTGACTTATCCTATCAATAAAAAATCGTATCGAGGGGTAATATTTTGGTTTAGTCTTAGCATGACTTTTGCTGTGTTTTATGGTTTTTTGGCACTTAAAAAAGCTTTTGTTAGTAGTCTTAGTGTGCAAGATGATGCCAGACAACATATTTTTTGGATGCAACGTTTTTTTAATCCTGATTTATTCCCTAACGATTTAATTGCTGACTATTTTCAGTCAGTAGCTCCCGCAGGATATACTTCGCTTTATAAAAGTGCTGCATTTATAGGAATTAATCCTTTTATTTTAGCGAAAATTATTCCTTTTATTTTAGGTTTAATCTGCACCTATTATATTTTTAGAATCTGTTTAGAAATTTTACCAGTTCCCATGGCAGGATTTATTGCAGCTTTGGTAATGAATCAGGCTATTTGGATGAAAGATGATGTGGCTTCGGCTACTCCTAGAGCATTTGTTTATCCATTTTTTTTGGCTTTTTTATATTATTTAATCCGTGGTTCTTTAGTTAGAATGGGGATGGCGATCGCTCTGGTGGGATTATTTTATCCGCAGTATGTTTTTATTGCTTCTGGAATGCTAATTTTGAGATTAATTTGCTGGAGAGATGGCAGATTTAAATTATCATCAGAAAAACAAGATTTTCTACTTTGTGGAGTTGGTTTAAGTACGGCATTTTTTGTTTTATTACCTTATGCTTTAAGTTCTTCAGAATTCGGACCTGCTATTAGTCGAGAAGCAGCTATGAAGTTAAGAGAGTTTTATCCAAATGGGAGGAGTACATTTTTTCACGTTCATCCTAAAGATTTTTGGTTAACTGGTAAACGTAGTGGGATGTTTCCTAAGTCTTTATTTACTCCTGCTACTCAATGTGCGGGGTTAGTATTGCCGTTTTTATTATCTTTTCGTTCTGCTTTTCCTTTAATTAAAAATATTACGAGTCGTATTTGGTTATTAGTGCATTTATTACTCTCATCTTTGGGAATGTTTTTTATTGCTCATGCTTTACTTTTTCGGTTACATCTTCCTAGTAGATATACAGGATTAAGTTTCCGAATAATTATTGCTTTGACAACGGCGATCGCTCTTACTTTGATTATTGATGCTTTGTTTAATTGGGCAGAAAATATACAAAAGTCTCCTATTAAATTTCAGGCTATTATTTCTTTAACTTTAACAACTTTAATTCTGGCATTTCTGGTGTTATATCCTGCTTTTGTTAAAGGTTTTCCTCTGGTTAAATATAAGGTGGGAAGAGCTACAGATTTATATGAATTTTTTCAAGAACAACCTGAAGATATTCTGATTGCTTCTTTGGAGGAAGAGGCAAATTTATTACCTACATTTGCTCAACGTTCTATTTTGTTGGGTAGGGAATATGCTATTCCTTATCAGGTTGGTTATTATAGTGAATTTCGCCAACGAATTATAGATTTAATTGTTGCTCAATATAGTTCAGATTTAACGGATGTGAAAAATTTTATTCAAAAGTATGGAGTTGATTTTTGGATGCTACATCGTGGTAGTTTTACGCCAGAATATGTTGAGGATAATAGTTGGTTAATGCAATATGAATCTGCACGGGATGCGGTTACTTTTTTGCAGTTGGGATATATTCCTGCTTTGGCAACGACTATACCTATTTGTACTGTTTTTCAGAATGATAGTTTATTTGTTTTGGATGCTAATTGTATATTGAAGAAGGGAGTAGGGAGTAGGGAGTAGGGAAGAGGGAAGAAGGAAAAAAGAAGAAGGAGTAAATATTGAAAAAAAAGGAAATAATGATAGAGATAGCTGTCTAAAATAAATTGCAGAAGCTATTTTTAAGTATTTCCATCTCGAGATGCACTTTTTTGTAACATTTTTTTGTTGAAGAAGGGAGTAGGGAAAAGGGAAGAAGGAAAAAAGAAGAAGGAGTAAATATTGAAAAAAAAAGGAAATCTTGTTGCCTATCTTCCGACCCATCTCCTCTACTTCCTGAAACTATAAATATATGTACGTAGGGCTTGCTGATTAAATATAAAAGCATTTACATTCTAATGGTTTGAGAAACTAATTGTCTAGAAAAAGTACCAGCTTTTGTGTTAATAAAGCTGAAAAATTAAGCATTTTGGAGCAACGTGAGGCAGAAAATTTAAGTGGCTATGATGAACGATTACTCTTCTACAACTCCCTGCTCCTCCTAATTCTTAACTACTCCCTACTTCAACAAAAAAACTTATTCAGTAAACCCTACGTAATCAAGTAGGAAACTTCTGTATATCCTATATTTACCTCAAAAAACTCTGTAATGCCAATACCTAATCTAATTAATATTAAATATCAATGGGAAAACCAAGGATTTTGCATTTTTCCCAACTTCCTAGAACCGAAAAAACTAGAAAAATTACAACTTATCTGTGATGATATTTTCCAACAATGGCTAGCAGCATCACCTAATATTGAAGAAGCTGCAAATACAACAAATATGGCATATTTAACTGAGCATAACTACTTTTACAAAAACTCTAGTTGGTTAATAGAATTATTAGAATTTATTGCAGAACGAAAAATTATCGAAATTTTAGAATTTATTTCTGGTGAAAAAATTCTTTTCCACAATACCCAATATTTTTTTAATCCTGCTGATAAATCTTGGAAGGGTATTTGGCATCGCGATACACAATTTTTAGCTCCAGAGGCTGAACTAGAAAAACAAAGAATTAAATATAATACTGGCGTACATTTCCGAGTAGCTTTTCTGGCGGATGATTATTTGGAATATGTACCTGGTTCCGAAAAAAGGTGGGATACTCTAGAAGAATTATCGATTAGAAAATCAGAAAATGGGAAATTAAATACGGATGATAATATGCCTGGTAAACAGAAAATTTTCCTGAATCAAGGAGATGCTTTATTATTTCATGCTTGGGGAATTCATCGGGGAGTTTATGATGTTAATAAACCTAGACGTACTTTAGATTTTATCTATGCTTGGGGTAATCATTGTGATTATTATGTACCACTTATTACTTGTTTTGGGCAGTTAGACTTGTTAGAAAAATTGAGTCCGAATGCTAGGGAGTTTTTTAGTTATTTTATACAAACATATCAAAAATACTGGTAAGAAAATCTAGCGATCAAGTATTCAAGAATTTTGTTGCTCTAAATATTCTCGAAATGGTTGCAAAATAATTCCTAAAATTTTATCAATTTCTTTGACATAATATTCCCCTGCATCAATACGCACAATTTTTTTTCAAATGTTAAAAACTTCCCATTTGTTCCAGTTGTAAATGCACTATTTTGAAAAATTCCTGAATATTTAATTGCCTCTGAGCAAGGGAAAAAAAGTTGAATAAAAAGTCATGTAAATTTACGAATAACGCCAATTAAACTTTATGATATCAGAATTTTTGTGAGGATGCAACGGAAAATCCTTTGACGCGCGATTTTTTTCAGGAGCTTCACAATGGTATTGGGTGTTGGTAATTTTAGCTATGATTGTGTTTTAATAGCGATCGCCTAGAGCAATAATTAAATCATTTTCTGAAGCATACGCCGGATGTGGATGGGTAGGGGAAATTTTCTACTATTGCGTATAGAGCAATAATTAAATCATTTATCAATTAAAGAAAGAAATGGTTGCAAAATAATTCCTAAAATTTTATCAATTTCTTTGACATAATATTCCAATGCATCAATACGCACAATTTTTTCTTCAAGTGTTAAAAACTTCCAATTTGTTCCGGTTGTAACTGCACCATAAATAACCTTAACTGGATTGCCAGTTCGCTGATTAAATAATTGCGCTCCAACCATACTAGCAACACATTGTCCTAAACCTCGAATAATATTTTCGTTTTTAGCTTCAACGATGGTAATAACTGGAGCGGTAAGAAAATATTGTTCAGAGGAAAAACTGAGCAAAAAATCACAATATCCTTGTAATCCTAATTCTGCTTCTACATTAAATTCTGTTCCTGAAAAGAGACTGATTCGATAATTTAATTGTCGTCTAACATCGGCTAAAATTTGAGAAATTAATAATTCAGAACGAGCTTTTTCTGTATTAATAGCAGTTGCTAATGGAATATATTCTCGCAAGATGGTTGTGAGAATTTCAGAAGGTTGAACTGGTTGAATTTTATCAAATAAATCTCGATCTTCTTCTAGGGTTAATTCAAAATTTTTCTTGGCGTTTTCTAATGTAAATTTACTGTAAGAAAGATTGCTCATGTAATCACTACAATGACTATTCCAAAGTTTCAATTAAGGATAGCTTCTATCTCCTTATCCAATTTTTACTTGGGGAAAGGAGACTAAACCACTATGATAAAATATTACAACTTATTAGAATTGCTATAATTTCTAATTAGTATCAAAAGATTATTTAGCTAATGAGTAAAACTATGAATGTTGTCTTAACTCCAGATATAGAAAAATTTTTTAAAGAGCAAATCGAGAGTGGAAACTATCAGGATGCACTAGCAGTTATTCGGGAAGGATTACAATTATTGGCATTGTAGGGGTTTGGAAACTAAACCCCATCAGAGAGTATTTAGCAGGAATTTTAGTTGAATAAAAAGTCATGTGTATAGGCGAACAACTCCAGCTAAATTTTATAGTATCAGAATTTTTGTGAGGATGCAAGAGAAAATCTTTTGACGCGGGATTTTTTTTGGTGCTTCAGAGAATGAAAATGTCGCTCGCTTTCCACTCAGCAAGAATGGATAGAAAGATTTGATGAGGGAAAAATCTTTGCGGAGCTTCACAAGATGAAAATATTTCTGCTATTGCTCCTCAGAAAAATTCCTGAATATTTGATTGTCTTTTACCAAGGAATTTTAGTTGAATAAAAAGTCATGAGTATAGGCGAACAACTCCAGCTAAACTTTATAGTATCAGAATTTTTGTGAGGATGCAAGGGAAAATCTTTTGACGCGGGATTTTTTTTTGGTGCTTCAGAGAATGAAAATGTCGCTCGCTTTCCATTCTTGCTGAATGGATAGAAAGATTTGATGAGGGAAAAAATCTTTACGGAGCTTCACAAGATGAAAATATTTCTGGTATTGGGGGTTGGTGATTTTAGCTATGATTCTGTTTAAATAGCGATCGCCTAGATGTAGATGGGGAGTGGAATTTTCCTTCTATTTTGTATAGAGCAATAATTAATTCATTTTCTGAAGCGCACGCCGGATGTAGATGGATAGTGAAATTTTCCTTCTATTTTGTATAGAGCAATAATTAATTCATTTTCTGAAGCACACGCCGGATGTAGGTAGGTAGTGAAATTTTCTCTTCTATTGCGTAGGTCGCAATAATTAAATTCATTTTCTGAAGCAC
>NZ_JBNHEP010000160.1:32678-39832 GCF_050015995.1 Dapis brunnea BLCC-M229
AAATTTTCTCTTCTATTGCGTAGGTCGCAATAATTAAATTCATTTTCTGAAGCACCTGCCGGATGTAGGTAGGTAGTGAAATTTTCTCTTCTATTGCGTAGGTCGCAATAATTAAATTCATTTTCTGAAGCACCTGCCGGATGTAGGTAGGTAGTGAAATTTTCTCTTCTATTGCGTAGGTCGCAATAATTAAATTCATTTTCTGAAGCACACGCCGGATGTAGATGGGTAGTGGAATTTTCTCTTCTATTGCGTAGGTCGCAATAATTAAATTCATTTTCTGAAGCACCTGCCGGATGTAGGTAGGTAGTGAAATTTTCTCTTCTATTGCGTATAGGGAAATAGTTAATTAATTTTCTGAAGCACCTGCTGGATGTAGATAGTTAGTGAAATTTTCTGACTATTGTGTATAGGAAAATAGTTAATTAATTTTCTGAAGCACCCCGCCAGATGGAGATGAATAGCTAGCGAAGGGTAATGCACCAACCAAAATATTTGGGATAGAAATATTTAGCACAGGTGGTGCGTTACATTTCATTAACGCACCCTACAAGATGGCTTACTAAATTAGAGCAGCCATCTTCACATCATTAGTTGCCAATAACTCCTGTAACTCATCAGAGTCTACAGTCTCCTTATCAACCAACATCTCCGCCAACTTATCCAAAACATGACGGTTGCCTACTAAAACTTCCTTCGCACGACGATAAGCTTGGTCTACCAAATTACGAACCTCATCATCAATAGCAGCAGCAGTTTCCTCAGAAAAATCACGCTCAGACATAATATCTCTACCTAAGAACATATTACCATTCTGACGACCAAGAGCCACAGGACCGAGGCGATCGCTCATCCCAAACCGAGTCACCATCTGGCGCGCCACACGAGCAACTTGCTGTAAGTCATTAGAAGCTCCAGTTGTGACCTCTTCATCACCAAAAACAATTTCCTCAGCAAGACGACCACCTAAAGCAACTGCCATTTGATTTTGTAGATAAGCACGGGAGTACAAACCAGAGTCCATTCGGTCTTCACTGGGAGTAAACCAAGTTAAACCACCAGCTCCACCACGAGGAATAATACTAATTTTCTGCACTGGGTCATAATCAGGCATTAAAGCTCCGACCAAAGCATGACCAGCTTCGTGATATGCTACTAGCTCCTTACGCTTCTCGCTCATTACTCGGTCTTTCTTCTCTGGACCAGCTAATACCCGGTCGATGGCATCATTAACTTCATCCATAGAGATTTCAGTTAAGTTGCGACGAGCTGCCAAGATAGCACCTTCATTCAATAGATTAGATAAATCTGCACCAGTAAATCCAGGTGTCCGACGGGCAATTTTTTCTAAGTCTACATCTTTGGAGAGACTTTTACCACGAGCATGAACGTTGAGAATTTCCAGACGACCTGCATAGTCGGGGCGGTCTACTACTACTTGACGGTCAAAACGACCAGGACGAAGCAGGGCAGCATCTAAAACGTCAGGGCGGTTAGTTGCAGCAATAATAATTATACCTGTGTTGCCTTCAAAACCGTCCATCTCGGTGAGTAGTTGGTTTAGAGTTTGTTCTCTTTCATCATTGCCACCACCTAAACCAGCACCTCTTTGACGACCTACCGCATCAATTTCGTCTATAAATACGATACAGGGAGCGTTAGACTTAGCCTGTTCAAATAGGTCGCGGACGCGGGATGCACCTACACCTACGAACATTTCTACAAATTCTGAACCGGAGATGGAGAAGAATGGTACTCCTGCTTCTCCAGCAACAGCTTTAGCTAGTAGAGTTTTACCTGTTCCGGGAGGACCTACTAATAGTACGCCTTTAGGAATTTTGGCTCCTATTGCTGTGAAGCGATCAGCATTTTTGAGGAAGTCTACTACTTCGGTTAGTTCTAGTTTGGCTTGTTCGATACCTGCTACGTCGCCAAAGGTGACTTGGGTTTGGGGTTCCATTTGGACTCTAGCTTTAGATTTACCAAAGTTCATTGCTTGGCTACCTGGTCCACTTTGAGCTCGACGTAGTAGGAAGAACAGTCCCACCAATAATAGGATAGGGAAGAATAAACTGCTTAATGCTCTGACCCAGAAACCTTCTTCATTCTGAGGCAGTACGGAAATATCTACGTTGTTTTGAGTGAGAATGTTAATTAGGTCAGGGTCATTAGGTAGATTAACCTGGACGACAGTTCCATCAGCTACTTTAACTCTAGCTATTGTCCGGTCAGCACTTATACTGACTTTATCTACGTTATTGCTTTCTACCTGTTGAATTAATTGACTGTATTTCCAGGTTTCGCGAGTTTGGGGTTGTTGATCGAAGAATGCTGTTGCTAAGGCGATGACTACTATTGCTAATAGGGCATATAGGCCAGCGTTTCTCCACCTTTTATTATTCACAGGGGTTTATCCTCCTAATTTTTTATGGTATGGGGACTATATTATTAATCCTGGTATATTAACTTATGTTAACTTATCTCTCATATAATACCACAAAGTATTAAAAGCTAGTGTCGCTACGCGGAAGTTAAAAGTTAAAAGTCAAAAGTATTGATTAGTAAAGCTTTTAGGATTTTGTAACTGGTCAGTTATTTCCGCCATTCTGCACTAGGGTTTTTCAGAGGTGACTCTGGCTTTTTCCTTATGTTGTGAAAGTAATTAATAACTAAAGTGTAGGTATTTTGAACAGTTTGAGATAATTAACATCTACTATTATGACATTTTTTTGCAGGTTGTTTAGAAGTATGGGGACTCATCTAAAAGATGGTTTGAAAAATGTTGTATGAGTTACTCTAGAGCAGGTTTATGATTGATTTTTATGATGCCATTGCTGAAAATAAAAAAGCCCAGTTATATTACAATCAGGGAAATTTAAGGGAAGCTATCGCCTTATGCTATAAAATTATTAAAATTTATCCAGATTTTGTTGATGTTTATAAAACTCTAGGAAATGTTTTGCAGGTTCATGGTAATAGAAATGCTGCTATTCGTGCTTATGTTAAGGCTACAGAGATTCAGCTTAGTGATGGTTTAAGTTATAGTCAGTTAAGTCAGTCTTTAGTATCTAAGTATGGCAGTCAAATTTTGCAGTTAGTTAGTGATAATCCTGGTCAAATGTCTTTTGCAGAATATATCTATATTACTAATGTAGTTGGTCAGAAAGTACCGGGTAATTTTTTAATTTTTGGAGTGGGGAAAGATACTCAGCTTTGGCTTCAGGTAAATGACGGAGGAAAAACAATATTTTTGGAGGATAATCAAGAATGGTTGATCGAGATAAAAAGTAGTTACAAAAATTTTTTTGAGGCTTATTTAGTTGAGTATAATACCAGAGTTTCACAATGGAAAGATTTACTCAGAGAATATAGTGAAGGAAATGATTGTTTATCAATGGTATTGCCTGAGAAAATTTTACTCACAAACTGGGATTTTATTTTGGTAGATGCACCTGCTGGATATTCTGAAGAAAAACCAGGCAGAATGAAAAGTATATATACGGCAGCTAAACTAGCTAGGCAAACTGGTACTCATATATTTATTCACGATTGCGATCGCTCGGTAGAGAATATCTATAGTAATTATTTTTTTGGCAAAAATAATTTAATTAATCAAGTTAATAAGCTCCAGCATTATTATCTCAAATAAGTCATAACCTAACTTTTGAAAATGCTAAATATTCTGCATATTATTCAACAACTTTCTTTGGGTGGTGCTGCCCGCTCGATGATAGCAACTGCTAAATATTCATCTCGAATGGGTATAGCACAAGAACATCGAATTCTTAGTTTATTAGGAGGATTGCCAGAAGCAGTTTTACTTGCTGAAACTGAGGGAATGTATGTAATTAATCAAGTTAATCAAAAAACTATTTGGAGAGAAATTGAAGCTGCGGATATTGTTCATATTCATTTTTGGAATAATCCTGAAATTTATGAATTATTATACTCAGAACTGCCGGCAATGCGATTGGTACTTTGGTTTAAAATAATTGGGGATAAACCACCTCATATTATTACAAAAGAGTTACTTGAATATACAGATTTTGCTATAGTAACAAGTCCTTATACTCTGGAGTTACCTATCTTTGAAAATCTATCTTCAGAAGAGAAAAATTCTAGTATTGATGTGGTTTATGGAATTGCTGATTTTGACAGACTTAGAGATTTTCAAGCACAACCTCATAATAAGTTTAATGTTGGTTATATTGGTACAGTTGATTTTGCAAAAATGCACTCTAATTATGTGGGAATGAGTGCCAAAGTTAATATCCCGAATGTGAATTTTATTGTTTGTGGTGGCATCAACAATTATTTACGACAAGAAGCAGAAAAATTAAGGGTAAGAGAGAGTTTTGATTTTAGAGGTTACGTTGAAGATATTAGATCGGTATTGGAAATTTTAGATGTTTTTGGCTATCCATTATGTGAGGATACTTATGCTACTTCAGAAAAGAGTTTGCAAGAGGCGATGTGGGTGGGAGTACCCCCTGTGGTTTTCCCTTATGGGGGAGTTAAAAAATTAGTTATTGATAACCAAACAGGTTTAATAGTTGATAATGAAGTTGAATATAAAAATGCTATAGAGTATCTATATTTTCACCCAGAAGAACGGTTGAGATTAGGTCGTAATGCACGAGAATACGCACGACAAAATTTTCATCCCGAACAGGCAACAAAAAAGATTAATGAAATTTATGATCGCCTCCTGCAACAACCAAAAAGAAAACGTGGATGGAGTCTTAATAAAATATCTGGTGCAGAATTATTTATTCAATCTTTAGGGAATGCTGCATCTAATTTTTCAGTCAGTCTAACTTCGGCAAATATTTCAGAACTATTAGCAGCAGAAACTCAAATTGCTAATTCATCTCCTGTTCTTTGTAATAGAGATGGAGGTGGAATTTTTAATTATCGAAATTATTATTCAAAGGATGGTTATTTGAGATTATGGTCGGGATTAGTTTTACAAAAACAAGGTCAGCATCATCAAGCAATTTCTGAGTTTACAGCAGGGATAAATTTAGGATATAACCACTGGCGAATTTGGTTTTATTTGGCAATTTCAGCAGAGAAAATTAACCGCCTTAACTTGGCAGAAAAAATTTTACGTCAAGTCAGAGAAAAAGCGCCTAATTTTACTCTGGCAACAGAAATATTCCAGAAAGTATTAGATAAGAAAGAAAAATTACAACTTTCTAAAAATAGTTTAGAAGAGCAAAGCAAAGTTAAAAACTTAGTAGACACTACTATTAATATTTCAATAGCTCCATCTGCCCCTATAAATATAGAGCAAATTGCTTTACAACGAAAGTTTTGGAATGTTAATTCCCTAGATGAAGCCATGTTTGTGCGGGTATTAGCTTATGAAGGAATAGACAAACTTTCTTCAACAGAAAAAAAGCAAGCTTGGGAAAAGTCAATAGAAAATTGGATGCCAAAAATCATGGGAGGTATCCCGGCAAAACAGGAGTGGAAAGTATTAGAAATCGGCTGCGGAGTTGGTCGCTTAATTAAACCTTTGCGAGAAAAATTTGCACAGGTAGATGGTGTAGATATTTCGGAAAAAATGATTCAGTTTGCCGGGCAATATTTAGCCGATGGCAAACAAAATGGAGAAGTGTCTGTTAATAATGGCTATGATTTACAAAAATTACCTGACCAAAGTTACGACTTTGTTTATTCAACAATTGTATTTCAACATATCCGTTCTATTTCTATTGTCAAAAGCTATTTCAGAGAAACATTTCGGGTTTTGAAACCAGGAGGATATTTCCGACTTCAGGTGCATGACTATAGCGCTCCAAATTTAGGAAATTTTGATGAGGAGGGAGCAGAAAATCGGCAATATTATTTTTCTGGCAATGCTTATACTGATACACAACTAAAAGATTTACTTCTTGTAGAAACTGATTTTGATTTAGTTTCTCTGGAATGCTCAAAACCTTGGATTTGGGCAACAGTTAAACGCTCAGAAAAACAAGTATTTTCACCTCTAGTCTCAGCCATAGTTTCTACATATAATTCTGAAAAATTTATCCGGGGATGTTTAGAAGATTTAGTTGCTCAGACTCTCTATCAGAAAGGAAAGGTAGAAATTATTATTATTGATAGTGCTTCAGCAGAAAAAGAAGGAGCGATCGCTCAGGAATTTCAATCTAAATATCCATACATAATTTATTATCGAACCCCAGAAAGAGAAAGTATTTATGCTGCTTGGAATCGTGCTATAAAAATTGCTAAAGGAAATTACATTACTAATGCCAATACGGACGACCGCCACCGTCCGGATGCTTTGGAGAAAATGGCAAATTATTTAGATAATAATTATGATACATCTTTAGTTTATGCAGACCAATTAGTTACTACTTTACCTAATGATTCTTGGGCAACAACTCAAGCAAATAAATGTTGGAATTGGCCGGAGTTTGACTATCAAGAATTAGAGCGACGTTGTATTGTCGGACCTCAACCAATGTGGAGAAAGTCTCTACATCAAAAGTATGGATATTTTCGCTCGGAATTTAAGGTTGCGGGTGACTATGAATTTTGGCTAAGGATTGGTAAGACTGAAAAATTTGCACGTTTTTCAGAGATTTTGGGATTGTATTTTGAGAATGAACAAGGGTTAGAAAAGTCTAGTATAAGAGCAGGAGAAGAAACTTATAATATTTGCCTTGAATATGGAATTATTCAACGGGGTGTTCGACGCAAAATTTCTGTTACTAAAGATATTTCGGAAGCGCAATTAATTTGTTTACCTTTTCGGGAAAGTCAAAGGTATGACTCTATTGAGAAATCTAGAGATACTTTCATCAATTTTCCAGGAGAGGAAAGTCAAAAATTTCCACTCACAAATTTTGAGTCGGAGTCGGAGGAGAAATTTAGAGACGCTACTTCGGAATTAACCAATTTTCCAGAAGGAGGAACTGAAAAATTCCCGCGCCGAAATTATCAGTCAGACTCTGCTGAGAAATTTAGAGACGCTACTTCGGAATTAACCAATTTTCCAGGAGAGGAAGCTGAAAAATTCCCGCGCCGAAATTATCAGTCAGACTCAGTGGAGAAATTTAGAGACCCTACTTCTGACTCGGTGGAAAAATTTAGAGACGCTACTTCGGAATTAATCAATTTCCCAGAAGGGGAAAGTCAAA
>NZ_JBNHEP010000161.1:0-1167 GCF_050015995.1 Dapis brunnea BLCC-M229
TAGCCCTAAAAGGTTTGCCTGTCGTGAAATTATATTAGACTAAATATTATATCTGATAAAATACTTATAATTAGGCTCGTAGTTTTGCTCTAGCCCTAAAAGCAAAATTTGAGGGGCTAGAGCAAAACTACAAACAAACAAATTATTATCAGGAAAAGAGATTAATAGGACTTACGCAGTACAATGTATTTTCGTCATTGCGACCAACAGGGAAGCAATCTCAAATCCTAGTTTTTCGTACCTCGTGCGTAAGTCCTGATTAATATTAAACCTGATTAATATTAAAACTCTTGTGCAAACTGTTGTAAATAAACTAATTGTTGAGATGTTCTCTGGAACATCTCTGGGGAAAATAGGATAGTTTTTTTCTACAACAATGTTTGCATAATTTCTTCAATATTACGGGCGTAGACTTGTTGAGCGTACTCCTGCCCATACTGCTCTGAAGAAAGAGGTAGTCTTGTCAAAGTTGCGTATTGAACGCGCTCCATAAGCGGGCGACGCAAAGCCTCATATTTACTGAAAGCGGTTTCTATAGCTGCCATGTCATCCCACTGATTTTGCTTGTTAATCTCAGCCACTAAGGTTGTCATCACAGCAGCATCTTCAAGTCCTTGATTAGCGCCTTGAGCCATAAATGGTGGCATTCCATGAGCTGCATCTCCCGCCAATACAACCCGCCCCATGTTCCATTTTGGCTGGTTTAGAGCAGAAACAGTAACGGGATGAATATAATACGGACGTTGCATTACCTGTTCTGGGGAGGATAAAGCCACCAACTGCTGAATCATCTCTGGAAAGTCAGCTTTTTTCAATTCCAAGATAGCAAGATCGATTAATTCTTTTCCTGACTTTCCTGCTAATAACTCTAAAGGCAAAGGTGTGTGGATTAGATATCCAAATTGACCAGACTGACGGGAAAATAGGATCATTCTGGGGGTTTCGTTTTCTGTAGAATTTTCCGCTATTTGCTGATTGAGAATCGTTACTACTCGCGAACCTTGAATAAACAAATCCTGGATTTCTTGTGAGAGTGCTTCTGGTATCTCATATACTCCTCCACTGCCAATAGCTAGAATACCAGAATATTCTGGTTTGCTATATTCACTATATGGTATCCACTCAATATGATGGGGTAGGGAATGATTATAACTGCCAAGACCAATC
>NZ_JBNHEP010000162.1:0-11848 GCF_050015995.1 Dapis brunnea BLCC-M229
GATTGGTCTTGGCAGTTATAATCATTCCCTACCCCATCATATTGAGTGGATACATAATTATTTTGATTATTGTTTAAGCAAGAGATGATAAATTAACGAAGTCAAAAGTCAGAAGTTCTAAGAGAGAAGGAAAAACTTTAAACCCAGGGTAGATATTTCTTTAATTTTTACACAAACGATACCAACGGACATGGTATTACATATTAATTAATTATATGAAATTAGAGGTCAGGAGTCAAGAGTCAGAATGGAAGAAGGAGTCAGTTAGAAGACCTGTTATATCATGTCCGGATAATGAGTGATAAAAAAATTTTTGTTTGTAGTAGGGCTTTAGCCCTAAATTATAGAAGTTGCTCAAGCCCTACTACAAGCTTTAATTATAACTATTCAACCGGACATGATATTAGTAGGTAGGGCGACTGTAAAATTCAAACCTTTTTTTATATAATTTTATTTTTCTAATTCCCTACTCCTGATTATTTATAAGTAGTAAAGCTTGACTTAAGTACTGTAAGCATTCAGCTATTCTCCAGGGGAGGAACGACCTTTTTCATGTCGCGTAGCAAAACAGTTTTTTTAGCCTTTATACTTCTAATATAAACCGGGTTTGTTACTAACAAAATTTATGATTTTCACTTATTTTTAATATAGGTATTTGAGTCACCCAATTAGAGAGGGATGTATTTGCTTTTGGCTGACTGCTGATCGCTAACTGCTGAATACTGACTAAGTAGTTTCTGGAATTGGAAAAATTTCTCCCTTTAAATAAGCATCAAATACTTCTTAAAATACTTTTTGAAAGAGGGAATAGGGAGTAGGGAATAGGGAATAGGCAAGAAATATAGCAATGAGCGCTCACATATTTACATATTACTATTGTCTTTAAATGTAGCACGAGACTATACTACCTATTACCAATATTTTCACATATACTACATTAGTAACGATTTGTACCATGTAAACATACCAGCGCACGTTGCTATATTTATTCTGTCAGTTGTACCACATTAACTAGGCATCTACTGTCAGTAGTCAAGCTTGACTTAAGTAGTTTCTGGAATTGGAAAAATTTCTCCCTTTAAATAAGCATCAAAATACTTCTTAAAATACAAAATACTTGTTACATTTTGCTCATCACTTTCATCAGGAGCAAATTCATAAATTGGCAATCTTTCTCTCACCAACTTCACTAAATTAGGATGAAGTTCTTCAAAAGATTCTACTCTAGAAATAGTCGTTTCAAACCTTAATCTAGCCGGATGACCATAACCTAATTTCATCCAAGGCATCCACGGACAATCTCTTGCCCATTCAGAAGAAGGTATTTCTGTTACTCCTGGTCGAGCTACACTGGAAGTAAAATATTCAACTCCCTTAAACTTTTCTCCTGGGCAATAATCTTGATATTGACTTTCCTTTGCTAAAGGGTGAGGATATTCTAAAGGAATTTCTATGACTTTTTGCACATATCCAGAATTCTCAGGAATGACAATTTTTTTAGGTGAGACAAAACCCTGCACCATGCGATTCGCAATATGCACTACTGGAACTTCTTTTACCCCTTCTCTTGGTCGCCAATAATGCAATATTTCTTGAGTATCAGGATCGCAAAATAAACAAATTTCTCGATTAATTCTTTGTCCTGCTTCCCCATATTCTGGATGTGGTTTAATAAACACTTTCGTAGCATTCATACCAATAATAGAAAACAACTTTTCTTTGGGTTTTCCAGGTGATTCTATCCACCAAACTTCTCCACCCCAGTTATAGTAAAGTTGTTTACCATTATTATCTCTATAAAAATTTAAGTTATCAAATTCATATTCAGTTGCATATTCACCCATTATTTACTCCTATTTATTGAATAAGCATTCAGCTATCAGCAATCAGCTATCAGCTTTTTTATGAATTACAGCGGTTTTCATTTCTTTAGACCACAGTAGGGGCGAATGGCCATTCGCCCCTACAGGGTTTTGATTGTGACGTGAGGTCATCAATTTGAAAAGCGCTGTAAGCAAGGATTTTTCAAGAACACTTATATTAACTTAAGAACTATAGGACTTACGCAGAGACCACATATATAGCGTTAAAAACTATAACGTTATAGTTTTTGAACTCTATATATAGTAGCTTGGCGTAAGTCCTGAACTACTTATTTATACTAGAAATTATCTCAACTAGACAGTACAAAGTTCCAGGAATAACTATTGCTAGCTATAGCTTTCAGGTATCTAAAGGTTAGAAACTTTCCCCAAACGAACTGTAGGTGCTGTAAGCCTTTTCCAGTAATGTTTTCAGTCAGATAAGCCAATCATTCTTTGGGAGAACTTTGTACTCTCCAGTATCTCAAATATATCAATAATAATTTTTGCTTTCAAGACAAGACAAGCTTCATTAATGGATAATGGATAATGGATAATTACCTCGGGTTTTAACCGTTCGGGAATTGAATATAAGGAATATTTTCTTTTTTTTCCCCTATCCAAGGGGAGGCTTCAAGGCGTGAATTATTTAATTATTAATTCTTGAATTACCTATTTGTAATTATAATAACGCAGTTCATTCCGAGCAGACAAGATAAAAAATGACTGGTTTTAGCTCCTCATTCTGCAGGAAATGCTTACGGAAAAAGAAAGAAGGGAAAAGTTAATCGGGATACTTTCACCAAACTGCCCCGCTTCTACAAAGCCCAATCAATTTGATAAACCCTGTAGAAAGTGCGGTCTTAAACTAATAAGAGAAAAGTTAACCAAGTCATATCAAGTCCGGTAGCATCGGTATAAATAAACCAGAGAAACCGGGTTTATATGAAATGCCTATCATAATAACATTTATCTCCTATAAACCCGGTTTCTTATAACACTTCCGTTGCCAAGCGGATTTGATATCATAAGTCATAAGTTTTTTTTGTCAGAGAGATTTAGAGCAAACCTACAAAAACATTTCCTATTAAAAGGCGGAGTTTTAGATCAAATTATTTTGATAAAATTTATTTTTATCGGAATTAATTAAAATGATTTAAAATCAAGGATATCTAGAATTTATTAACTGAATAAACTAAAGTAAGTAATCATCAAAGGAGACAACAAAAGGAAAAAAATCAACCTTATAGCTAAGTAGCTGAATGCTAATTACTGTATTATTATAGACAAAAAATTACAAAAGCAAACGAATGGTCAATCTCACAAAAAAACTACTTGAGGCAAAAGACTGGGTGAAAGTCCGTGCTAGTACCGATGCTCAACAATCTTTTCTGACTTGGCATGGTTCGGTTTATTCCTTTATTCCAGGGGAACCGAAACAGCATTTGTTTGAAATAGTAGGGATGAGTGTGGCCAGATGTATTCCGAAATCTGAGGGAGGTTGGGATTTTACTTCTAGGGAACTGACCTTTTATCTTGACCCCGAAACAGGAGAAAAGTTGGATACTTGGAAAAATCCTTGGACTGATGAAATTTTGCCTGTGCTTCATGTGGCCAATAATCCGGTACAGGGATTATTTAAAAGGCCAATGCCAGCATTAGTTAATGAGGAGTTAACTACTTATAAGTTTGACCTATTTTCTAGCTATCCTAACCCCCTCGCTGATGACCCGAAGTTTGCTGAATATAGTCCCCAACTTCTCTATCAAGCTACCGAACTTTTTAAGTTGACAGTACCTACGGCAGATTTACAAAATCCTGAGACTACTTCTGTATCTAAGG
This sequence comes from Dapis brunnea BLCC-M229, assembly GCF_050015995.1. Taxonomy (NCBI): domain Bacteria; kingdom Bacillati; phylum Cyanobacteriota; class Cyanophyceae; order Oscillatoriales; family Microcoleaceae; genus Dapis; species Dapis brunnea. The sequence continues at coordinate 3,705 of NZ_JBNHEP010000162.1, forward strand.
TAATGTTGGCATGGGATAGAGTTGGTCCTTGGTTGCCATGGATGAAAATGGGCGATCGCCCTGGTCATCTCATTTATAGTGCGTGGGGTGGGAAGGTGGCTAGTGTGGCAGAATTACCTTTATTAATTCAAGATGAAATTAATACTCGTGTTCCTTTATTTAAAAATGCTGCTAAGTCTCTTTTAGATCGGGATGATGTAACTTCTTGGATTTATTTTAAACAAAATTTTGATGCTTATTTGAAAGGGGAAAAATTTCCAATTATGGCGCCGGAAGTTGAATAATAAATAGCAATCTAAGCATTCAACTATCAGCACTCAGCTATTAGTTTTTTCAGCCTTTATATTTCTAATATAAATCTGGTTTGTTACTAAAAAAAATATTAGTTTGACTTATTTTTAATAGAAGTATTTGAGTTACCTAATCAAAGAGAACTGTATTTACTTTTGACTAATTGCTGAATGCTTAAATAGCAATTTCATAAGATATAGCTAAGTCGATAAGTTGGGTTGATTTTTTTCTCATCAAATATTTATGATCTTTTCGTTATAAACCAGACTTCTGTATATCTGAAACTGCACTTAATAAATAGGAGGAATATCCCTATAATAATAAGATTTGATAGACAATTATCAAGAGGATTGTTTCAAAAAAATGGTATTAGGTATAGTGCTACGTGCAAGTCATAAGTTAGAAGTAATTCCTGACTAAGTTTGAACATTGCTCTATTTGTGTAGTGCTATATGACCTAATACCAATTATCAAAGAAAATGCTATACTTGGCTGTGCTCTAAGGGTCTATACTAATATCAAATTTTGCTCTTAACATTGTTACACTGATAACTGATAACTGATAACTGAATAGAGCATATTTAATTTACTCGAATCTGAAAAAACATGAATACAATAAAATTAAGTATTATTTGTGGAATATTATTAGTCAGTTTTGGTTGTGGTCAGCAAGCAGAAAATACGACTTCCGAAAATCCGCAATCTTCACCAATACAAGAGTCTCCCTCTAATTCTATTTCTCTAAATAAAACAGGTGAAAATGTAGATGAAAAAACACAGAATAATTTAACTGAGGCACTCAATTCTTATTTGCAAGAATTAGGTGTTAATTTAGAGACTGAGCAAAACTACAAAACAGAATATATTGACTTAAATGATGATGGGATTAAAGATGCTTTGGTTTTGATGAGTACACAAGATTGGTGTGGCACTGGAGGTTGTACTTTATTTATTTTTCAGGGTGGGGAAAACAAGTTTGAGTTTATATCAAGTTCTAGTCTCATTCATCAGCCATTTACAGTTAGTGAAACTCAAACTAATGGTTGGCGAGATTTAGTTGTTGAGGTACGCGGTGGTGGAGCAAAACCTGAGACTATTACTTTGAAATTTGATGGTAAAGTTTACCCGTCAAATCCTTCTTTAGAACCTCCGATAAATTCTGAAATTACTGTTGAAGGTCTGAAGGTTTTTCCTATAGTAGAATAATAGAAAAGTATAGAGATTTAAAAGCAAATGTCATCTCAGATTCTTATAGTTGAAGATGAAGCAAAACTAGCTCAATTTATAGAGCTAGAACTTAAATATGAAGGTTATCAAGTAACTGTAGCTAATGATGGATTTACTGGACTAACAACCGCACGGGAAATTAAGCCAGATTTGATAATTCTTGACTGGATGTTACCAGGTTTATCAGGGTTAGAATTATGTCGTCGGTTGCGAACTACTGGGGATAAAGTACCAGTTATTTTGTTAACAGCTAAAGATGATGTGACCGATCGGGTGGCTGGTTTAGATGCTGGAGCTGATGATTATGTGTTAAAACCTTTTAGTGTTGAAGAATTATTGGCTAGAGTTCGGGCACATCTCAGACGTACTCAAGAACCTAATCCCGATTTATTAATGTTTGATGACCTGAGTTTAAACCGAAGTACAAGGGAAGTTTATCGCGGTAATAGGGAAATTGAATTAACAGCAAAAGAGTTTGATTTATTGGAATATTTAATGGCTCATCCTCGACAAGTTTTGACAAGAGATAGAATTTTGGAAACTGTCTGGGGTTATGATTTTATGGGAGATTCTAATATTATTGAAGTTTATATTCGTTATTTACGTTTGAAGTTAGAAGCTAATCAGGAAAAACGTTTAATTCAAACTGTGCGAGGGGTAGGTTATGTTTTGCGAGATTAACTTGTACCGTTTCACGGAAGTTAAAAGTTAAAAGTTAAAAGTTAAAAGTAATATTTTATAGGCTCAAAAACTTTTCCCTGTGGGACATGAAAGACGCGCTCAGTAATTTCAGAAAATTATTTCACATAGGCAGTTTGAAACTATTTCTGACATCTTTAAAGTGAATTGGTATTAGGCAGAAAAAATATAGATTTTTGGCTGGATAAGCTCAATTTGGCAACAGGCAAGATATTTTTAAGAAAAAGGCACGAAAAATTATTTACTAGGTGACTTTTACCGAATAATTAATAATTAATAATTATTAATTAAATAAATAATTCAGGTTAAAAACCTCCCCCTTCAAGAGGAAAAAGCGGTCGGAAAGCGGAGCATGACCTGGTAGATGGGATGGCTAGGTTTCCTCGCCATATCCAATCTCCCCTCGAGAAAAGTGCTAGTGCCACTACGCAGAAGTTAAAACTCATGCATTTAAAAATCAAAAGTATTGGTTAGTAAGGCTTTTAGGATTTTGTAACTGGTCAGTTATTTCCGCCATCCTGCACTAGGATATTTCCTTATATTCAATTCTGTTAAGGTTTTAACCAGAGGTAATTATCCATTATCCATTAATGAAAACTCTATTGCTGTTAATTGCAATGGTTAAGTAAAGAGCTTGTCTATTAGGTGTTAGATGAAACGAGGTTATCGCAGGGATAATATTAATCAGGTACAGTATTTTTTTCTCTTCCTTAATTCCCTCAAATCTAAAATCTGTATCTCATCCATTTGAGAACTGCTATATTTATTTGAAACTATTAACCTTTCTCTACAACCTTGAAGAAAGGTAACCATTCAGCTATTAGCAGTCAGCTATCAGCAATAAAAATCAACCTAAATAGCTAAAGTTAGCTGATTATTTTGCTTTTACCCAGACTTTTAATTCTTGCACTACCTCAATCCTAATTCCTCCTCCAAATACAACAAACCAGCAACGCTGAAAGCTGAAAGCTGACGGCTGAATGCTTACGAATAAAGAAGAAAAAATTAAAGCTCTATAAATAAATTTAGTAATCAAATTGACTAGCTCTCAAGACCAAATTTTTTTCATGGCTCTTATCTAATTTTTGAATTTTTCTCAGCAAATACTCATCTAAAAGTGTTTTAAATAAAAATAATACAAAATTCAAAAAAGATAGTTACAGTAGAAATATAGGGAACTGGGAAATGGGAACTAAGAAAAATTTACCTTTGCTCTTTAAATTTAACAATACTAGCTCTCTCTATGCCAACCTTACCTAAAGCGAAAAAGTTAATATAGGGATATTTTTTGAAACTGGTATAACTTGAGCAAATTATACAAGGTCTAGACAAAAGTTTGTAAATTTTTGCTTAATGTTTGCTTCCTTAGCTTAATTATTTGGTAAATATAATGAATTTGGAAAACTTTGAACAAGATTTATCGATGACCGATACAACTACAAATGAACAATCAACTGCTAATTATCATATTGAAAGTGCAGTTTTAGAACGTTATCAAGAAGGTGCTCAACAGGTACAACCTGACCTATGTTGCCCAACTGACTATGAAGAAAACTATCTCGATATTTTACCTCTAGAAATTATTGAAAAAGATTATGGTTGTGGAGACCCTACCCGCTATATATCCCCCGGAGAAACAGTTGTAGATTTAGGTTCGGGTGCTGGAAAAAATTGTTATATTATTGCTCAGAAAGTTGGTGCAGAGGGGCAAGTAATAGGGGTAGATTTTAATGATGATATGTTGGGGTTAGCTCGGAAATATCAAGATAAAATAGCTGCAAAAATTGGATATCAAAATACTAAGTTTGTTAAGGGAAAAATTCAAGATTTAGCTTTAGATTTAGACTTAGTGGAAAACTGGCTCACGGCAAATCCAATTACATCTGTTGATGCTTTAGCTGCTTTTGAATATGAGTGTAATGCTCTTCGCAAAGAACAACCTTTGATTCCAGATAATAGTGTTGATGTTGTAATTTCTAATTGTGTGTTGAACTTAGTCCGCCCCCAAGACAAACAGAAATTATTTCAGGAAATTCATAGAGTATTGAAACGAGGAGGTCGAGCAGTTATTTCTGATATTGTCTGCGATGAAGACCCCACTCCAAAAATTATGAACGACCCAGAATTATGGAGTGGCTGTATTGCTGGAGCATTTCGAGAAGATGTTTTTCTAGAAATGTTTGAAGAAGCTGGTTTTTATGGCATTGAAATTCTTAAACGTGAGGAAAAACCTTGGCAAGTAATTGATGGAATAGAATTTCGCTCTCTGACAGTTCGTGCTTTTAAGGGGAAAGAAGGAGAATGTTTAGAACGGAATCAAGCTGTGATTTATCAAGGTCCTTGGAAACAGGTAGTTGATGATGATGGTCATACTTTATATAGAGGTAAAAGAATGGCTGTCTGTGATAAGACTTTCCAGATTTTTACAGATAAAAATGGTCCTTATCATCAGGATTTTTTGCCTGTTGAACCTTATACAAATATTCCTTTAGATTTGGCAGAAAAATTTAACTCTAGAGATGGAAAAACTCGGCATCCTAGAGAAACTAAAGGCTTAGATTATCAACTGACAAGTATTAATAATAATAGTGATTGTTGTACTCCTTCTGATGGTTGCTGAATTTAGCAGAAAATAGGCTAAAGTCACGAACTTAGATAAATCTAAACTATCTTGATTTAAACTCAGTAGAAATTAGTCTCTAGTTTCTACTGTTTTTTTGAGAAATTATGCCAAATTAAAAAAAACAGGCGTTGGTGAATCAAACAATGAATTATAAATACCCCTTTCACTACTTGTTCCTGTTCCTACCCATGAATGAACTAATCCCTATTCCCTATCCCCTAAGCACAGAAAATTATAGCTAAATTCTCCAACACCAAAAAAGATATAGCATTGCACTTTGGCGTATTTACACATTATTTTTTGTAGACCTTTTCGCTTACTGTACCTTGAGCTATAAATTGTAAATACCTGAGCGTGCAGCGCTATACTTGTATCAAATTCGGTAGCATCGTGGTAGTCACTTAGGAGTTATGCCAAATCGGGGTATAAAAGTAGGCTTGTCCCATATCCTCAATCCCATATATCAAAGGGTATAAATTGACAAAATACCCTCTAATTCAAGTGGATTTAGTATGAGGAGTTAGGAGTCAGAAGGGAAGAGAAAAAAACTGTATCTAAATCAATATGAGAACTGCTATATACCTAATTAAAATGATTTTATATGACAATAAAATCCTCTAGAAAACTATTAAGATATTTCTGCTTCTTCTCGCACTTAACAACAAACTGAATTTAGCAACATTTGATGAAATTGCTATTATATAGCACTACGCATTAAGCTGTTTGATAGCTATAAAACTTCAACACTTTAGAGGTAATAGTTTTTACTATAGCTGAATCCTGAATACTTATTGCTATAATGTCGAGCGACAGATAAAATTTACTATTTTTCTTCCTTCTTCCTTAGCTAAACTATTTGTAAAGTTGTTTTATTTTTTCAGGCATAGTATTATTTATAGCTATTTAACTGGAGATGATATTAGTCCATAACTCCTGTACTTCTTAAACCTGACTCCTCTATAATTATTTAGAACTCTTCCACTAGAGATGATATTAGTCAAAACTACGATAAGATAGTAAGCGTTATAGTTGAATATTAAGTACCAATGAATAGAATCCCTAATTCCAATTCTCAACCTCTTGATAATCATTTAGTTGAGTCAGAAGAAAATGAAAATGACAAAATGGAAGTCATAGAATCTTATAATCCTAAAACTAAAGTAATGCTAGAACGGTTTATTTTAATGTTAATAGCAGTTGGATTAGTAGTGGGGGCAATTTTATCAGTTGGAGTTGTCTATATTCTTGATAAAACTGGGTTTACAACTCCTCCTAATCAACAGCAAATAGATTTAGGAAAATGAACACTTGGTGAACCAGTCAATAAATCCTTGAATTTCAACGTACTTGCTAATAGTATACTCGAAATCATTACTGAACTGGACAAGTGAGGTAGGATCGATACTTGCACAACTCTTGGCTGTTTGCTATGTAATTTTCAAGATAGCTGACAACTTTTTTTTGTCAATACGCTTCCCCCCATTTTGGCCAATAGTGGCATCAATCTCATATTTAGGTTGTGTGGTTGAAATATCCCTCTCAATTTTTACTTTAATGGAGTCACCTACTTCTAGTTTTAGAGGTTTTTCAAAAAGTTTAACATATCTAATGTTAATACTACTATCGCTGAAATATTCAGCAAAAGCAATACCTAAAAGTTCAGTTTTATTCAAGTTTATTCAGTTTTATTCAGGTTTAATGAAAAAAGACTGGCCTATCTGTAGTAATGGCCCATTTGTTGGTAGAGCGATCGCCTCCGTTTTGGCATTAGTTATGTGCGTTCTTTCTATCCTAAAAATAAGTTATATCATGTCCGGTAACATCGGTTTTGTATAGCGAAGGGAAGGAAGAAGGAAGAAGGAAGAGGGAAGAAGGAAGGAAGGAATAGGGAATAATGCTTGAAAGTTAGAAAAAACTTAAATTTCTTTTAGATATTCACAGTTGGTTTACACGCGACCATACCAGCGGACATGATATTATTTGTCTGTGCAGCAACAGGTAGTAGAAGAGCAAATGCACCTTTTGGTAATTTAGTTCCCACTGCCGCAATTTAAGCGGTGACTTTCGGTTTTACTGACTTAGGTAAGGAGGGTAGTTTGCTTGGTTTAGTAATAGAAAGTTCGCCTAAAGTAATTGATAATGATAATGCTCAACAAGATAATGATACTGCTTGGCATTTAGAAGATTTTTATCGTTATCAAATTAATGATAATATTTCGATTAATCCTGGAATTTTGGTAGTTATTAATCCCGAACATGAAGAGGATAATGACACTATTACTGTAGGAATTGTGCGGATTATTTTTCTATTTTAAGTTTAAGGTTAGTCATTTCAGTTATCAGTTATATCATGTCCGCTTAATTAGTTATAAAAAAAACTTTCTCCTCTTCCTCTTCTCCCTCCTGATTCCTGACTCCTGACTCCTGAGGACTCCCCAATTATTAGACCTCTCCAGAAAATAAACTTGCTCTTTATTTAAGACAAGCTAGAGTTGTAAAATTCACTCTCCAAAATCATTTTTCGTGTCTTTTTCGTGAAAATATATACCCTGTTCCCTGTTCCCTGTTCCCTGTTCCCTGTTCCCTGTTCCCTACTAGACCACAAAAAATCTATATCTTTTTCGGAGATGTCTATTTATAACTGTTCATCCGGACATGATATTAACAGTACCTCCTAAAATAGAGATGCTTGAAATTTCGAGAATAAAATTTTACCATCAGTATTAATAAAAACTCAAAGTTTGGTAGGGGGTTGGTGACCAAACCCCTATTAGACAGAGAAACCGGGTTTATATGAAATGCACTACTATACTCAATATCTGTCTCCCATAAACCCGGTTTCTTATAAAACTCAGAAGGAAACAGATTTGAGATCAAATACGGTCTTAGATTACAGCTATTTAACGATAGAAATTGCTTAACCTATTTACCATATTATTCCTGATAAATAAAACTGCTACATCCCAATAGCGATCGTCTGCATCTTTAATATCGCACTTGATTTTCCATTCTCCATCATCTACAATAGGCATGATCGTTAATGCTGTTGCTTTGTGTTTCTGCTTTGCTCCGCAATTAAATCCGGCAATAACCGCAGTCCATTCTGACGCTGAATATCCAGTTTTAATTGTGGGATTACCTTTTACCTGATAAATCTGATATTCCATGGGTTTTTGGATTGTGTCAGTTGCGTCAGTAGTTGATGATGTATCTGTTTCACCCTCCCCAGTAGTTGAGGTAGTGTCAGTCGTCTCAGTGGTTGCAGTGCCATCACCCTCACCAGTAGTTGAGGTAGTGTCAGTTG
>NZ_JBNHEP010000163.1:0-5855 GCF_050015995.1 Dapis brunnea BLCC-M229
CTCTCCCCACACTTCTTTTAGATCAAAGGTAAAAAACCTACCCCTCTTCCCCCTCCTCCCCCTCTTCCCCCTCTCCCCACCCAATTTAGATATAGCATTGAGAAATGGTATTATTTCTTCCTATTCCCTGTTTTCAGGAGATGTCTAAGAGTTGGACTTTCCGAAAAAAATGAAGTACACTAGGCTTAATATTATAAAAATTAGACTCAAGGATAGACAAATACAGCCAATGATTGAGACAAAAACAATTAAAATAGGCAATTATCAATCGCTTGAACTAATTCACGAAAGCGATCGTACTCTGGTATATCGCGCTCAGAACGTAGAAAATGGACAACAGGTCATTATCAAATTGATGCGCAATCAATATCCCTCCTTTAGAGAATTGGTTCAGTTTAGAAATCAATATGCAATTAGCAAAAATCTAGAGATAGAAGGCATCATCAAAATCTATGGCTTAGAACGCTACGAACACCGCTACGCGATGATTATGGAAGATATGGGAGGCGTATCTTTAGCTGAGTATGAAGGAAAATCGTCCTTCTGTATCCCTGAATTTCTAGATATTGCTATTCAACTGTCTGAAATTCTACACCTACTCCACAATAACTCTATTGTTCACAAAGATATTAAACCAGCAAATATACTGATTCATCCAGAAACCAAACAAGTAAAATTAATTGATTTTAGTATTTCTAGCCTTTTACCGAAAGAAATCCAAAGCATTCAAACCCCCAATGTCTTAGAAGGAACCCTCGCCTATCTGTCGCCGGAGCAAACAGGACGGATGAATCGGGCAGTGGATTATCGCAGTGATTTTTATTCTCTAGGAGTCACATTTTATGAATTACTGATGGGAACTCTACCCTTTAGCAGTGATGATGCCTTAGAACTGATTCATGCTCATATGGCCTTCTCTCCAGAACCCCTGAGTGAGTCGGTGGTATTAGGCGGAGATTTATGTCTACCAACCCTCTCGGATATTGTCCTTAAGCTAATGGCCAAAAATGCCGAACAGCGCTATCAGAGTGCTTTGGGACTCAAATATGACCTGGAGAAATGTCGGATTCAATATCTGGAAACGGGAAAAATTGAACCATTTAAGTTGGGAGAGCGAGATATTTGCGATCGCTTCATTATCCCGGAAAAACTCTATGGGAGGGAAAAAGAAGTCCAAGCACTACTTGATTGCTTTGAGAGAGTGACATCCCCCCTAACCCCCCTTGGTAAGGGGGGAAGAGCAGAAATGATGCTAGTAGCGGGATATTCCGGTATCGGGAAAACTGCGGTGATTAATGAAGTCCACAAACCCATAGTGCGTCAGAGGGGCTACTTTATCAAAGGCAAATTCGACCAATTCAATCGCAATATTCCCTTGTCTGCCTTTGTCATAGCTTTTCGTAGTTTAATGGGGCAAATCTTTAGTGAATCTGATGGCGAATTACAAGAGTGGAAAACCAAAATCCTGGAAGCTGTTGGTAGTAACGGACAAGTTATGATCGAGGTCATTCCCGAACTCGAAAGGATTATTGGCTCTCAACCCCCCGTCCCCGATCTCTCTGGCAGTGCTGCCCAGAACCGCTTCAATTTAGTCATGGGTAAGTTTGTACGAGTATTCACCGCCCAACACCATCCTTTGGTTATCTTCCTTGATGACTTGCAATGGGCAGACTCGGCTTCTTTGAATCTATTGAAGTTGTTGATAGCAGAGACGGAAACAGGATATCTATTGGTGTTGGGAGCCTATCGGGATAATGAAGTTTTTCCTGCTCATCCTTTAATGCTCACCCTTGATGAGATTCAAAAACAAGGAGCGAATCTCAATACCCTGACCTTAGATCCCTTAAGTGCTTTAGATATTAACTATTTAGTTGCCGATACGCTGTTCTGTGAAGGAGAAGTGGCTCGACCCCTGTCGCAGTTAGTCTATGAGAAGACCCAAGGCAATCCCTTTTTTACGACCCAGTTTTTGCGAGGACTGCATGGGGAGGGTTGCATCACATTCGACTTGGATGCTGGGTATTGGCAGTGCAATTTGACCCAGGTGCGGCAGTTAGCCCTGACAGATGATGTGGTAGAGTTTATGGTGGGGCAGTTGCGGAAGTTGCCACAGGGAACCCAAGACGTTTTGAAGTTGGGGGCTTGTATTGGTAATCGTTTCGATCTGGCGACCTTGGCAATTGTCTGTGAGGAAAGCCAAGATGAGGTGGCAGCAGATTTGTGGTTGGCGTTGCAAGAGGGGTTGTTGATTCCCGAGAGCGAAACCTATAAATTCTTTCAGAGGGCAGATTTTGAGATTGAAGCAGCAATTGATATTGCTGTGAACTATCGTTTTCTGCACGATCGTGTACAACAGGCAGCTTATACCCTCATCCCAGAAGACCGAAAACAGAGAACTCATTTAACAATTGGTCGCTTACTTCTACACAATACATCTACAGCAGATTTAGATGACAAACTTTTTGATGTCGTCAATCAATTGAATAAAGGGAACGACTTAATTGTAGAGCAAAAGGAGAAACAAAAGCTATGCGAGCTGAATCTCCAAGCGGGACGCAAAGCAAAAGCAGCAACTGCTTATAAGGCATCCTCTAACTACTTATTGCTGGGAATAGGACTGTTAGAACCAGACAGTTGGAATCAGCACTATGAATTAACATTAGGATTGTATGAAGCGGCAACAGAGTCTGCCTATCTCAACGGTGATTTTGAAAAGATGGAGGAACTGGGCGATATTATCATCAAAAACTCTCGTACATTACTCGATACTGTCATCACTAATGAAATAAAAATTCAGGCACTCCAAGCCCAATCGCTCTTTCGAGAAGCGATTGATTTAGCTGTGGATATTCTGAAACAATTGGGAGTTCGTGAGTTTCCCGAAAAACCAGATCGTTCTCATACTGAGCTGTGGTTAGAGGAAGTCCAACGAAACTTAGGCGATCGCAGTCCACTCGAACTGCTAGACTTGCCTTTAATGACTGATGCCAATAAGATAGCAGCAATGCGAATTCTGGGCAGTATTGCAGTTGCGTCTTATATCACCAATCCCCTGCTGTTTATATTAATGGTCTTTGAGCGGGTGAATTTGTCTATTAACTATGGCCATGCACCTTTTTCAGATTTTTCTTATGCTGGTATGGGCTTGGTTTTGTGCGGCGTCTGGGATAAGATCGATTTAGGCTATCAATTTGGCGAACTGGCTATTGAGCTTGCTTTTAAACATACCACGCCTTATTCCGGACGGGCTATAAAAGTTGCCAATGCCCAAGTCAAACATTACAAAGAACCTATTAGGGACACCCTAAAAGGTTTCAAGACAGCTTATTCAATGGTGTTGGAAAGTGGCGATCTTGAATTTGTAGGCTACACAGCTTTACATTACTCGTTTCATTGCTATCTAAGCGGAAAGGAACTCTCAGAGCTAGATCGGGAATTATTAAGCTATAGCAAGGCTTTAGACGGGTACAAGCAATATTCTGCAAAAAATTACATTGATATCTATCGTCAAGTCACTCATAACCTATTGAAACGCTCTGAAAATCTTAGCTTGCTTGTGGGTAATGCTTATAACGAAGAAAAAATGCTGTCCTTTCACGAGGAAGCCAACGATCTGACAGGTTTATATTATATATATCTTAATCGAGGGATACTTTGTTATCTTTTTCAGGATTATGATAGAGCATTTGAGAGTTTGGAAATCGCAGAAAAATACTTGGGAGGAGCTGCTGGCACAATACTGATTCCTATTTTTCACTTTTATCGTTCTCTCGTAGCGATCGCTAAACTTGCTTTACAGCCAGAAACCGAGCACAAAAAACTGCTCGAAAAAATTATTGCAACAAGTCAAGAACGATTGAATCACTGGTCGAGTTATGCTCCTTCAAATTATTTACATAAATGCTGTCTTATTGAAGCAGAAAAGCATCAAGTAGTGGGCAATAAAACCGAAGCAATGGAAATGTACGATCGCGCTATAGTTGGAGCCAAAGAAAACGAATACATTCAAGAAGAAGCCCTCGCTAACGAACTGGCCGCTAAATTCTACCTCAATTGGGGGAAAGAAAAAATAGCCTGTACCTATATGCAAGAAGCCTATTATTGTTATGCCCAATGGGGGGCTAAAGCCAAAACCGACCAACTCGAAGAGCGCTATCCTCAATTCCTCTCTCCTATTCTCCAACAGCAACAATTGAGTTTTACTGCCAACAGTAAAATAACTACTCTCACTAAAGCAACAGTTTCCCAAACTAATACCTCCACTGGAGAATTGTTAGATTTAGCCACCCTAATGAAAGCCTCCCGCAGCCTTTCACAAGAAATCGACCTCAACCGCGCCATCGCCAACTTCATACAAATCATCCAAGAAAACGCTGGAGCTGAAACTGTTGCTCTCATGCTCTTTGAAGCAGATACTCTCATGTTAACAGCCTATACTACAAAAGAGGAAATGTCTGTAATAAGTATTCCTGTTGAGCAAAGTCACAATCTCCCCTTAACCCTCATAAATCGTGTGAAAAATACACGGGAACACCTCGTCCTAGAAAAGGCGACAGAAGACAACGACTATGGCCGAGATGACTACATCGAAAAGTATCAACCACAGTCTGTATTATGTCTACCTTTAATTGACCGAGGTCAACTCCGAGGCATCCTCTACTTGGAAAATAATCAAGTGAGTGGCGCATTTACCAGCGATCGCATCGAAATATTGAATTTGCTCTGTTCCCAAGCAGCCATTTCCCTGGAAAATGCTCAACTCTACAACAATTTAGAAATAAAAGTGCAAGAGCGAACTGCCGAACTATCCCAAGCTCTGGAAAACCTGAAACAGACTCAAAAACAACTGGTGGAATCAGAAAAAATGGCCTCCCTAGGAGGACTGGTTGCGGGCGTCGCCCACGAGATAAATACTCCAGTCGGTACAAGCATCACGGTAGCCTCAACCCTGAACGAGGAAACTCAAGCATTTGGGGAGGTCATAGCTAAAGGTCAGCTCAAGCGCTCTGTTTTAAACGATTATATAGAAACCTGCACTGAATGTACGCAATTGATTGTGGATAATTTACAGCGAGCGGGGGAATTGATTGGCAGTTTTAAGCAAGTAGCGGTGGATCAAACCAATCTAGAAATTCGCACCTTTGGCATCAAAGCATACTTAGAGGAAGTGCTAACTAGTTTAATGCCAAACATCCGACAACAGGGACATCAAGTGAACATCGAAGGAGATGAAAATCTAAAGATTACAACCTATCCCGGAGCATTGGCACAAATAGTCACCAACTTAACCAACAATTCTCTCGTTCATGCTTATCCAGATGGCCAAACCGGACAATTAAATTGGAGGATCGAATTGGCAGGAGAGACATTAATTATTGAATATACTGATGATGGTTGCGGGATTACAGAAGCAGAGCTTTCCCAAATTTTTGAGCCATTTTATACAACGGCCAGAAATCAGGGTGGAACGGGTTTAGGACTGCATATAGTTTATAATTTAGTAACACAAAAACTGCAAGGAACGATATGCGCAAACAGCCAACTCGGAGAGGGGGTAAAATTTACCCTCTCCATTCCTCAATAAATTAAATTTCCCCTCTCTCAAGAATTTGCCCCTATTTAATTGTATCTCCAACTTTGTCTATTAACCTTATGTGTAACAAATCAATCAAACCTGAACCCGACAAGTCTATTGATGACCTGATAATTTTAGAAGATGACGATCTGATCTTTTTAGAAGAGGAAAGTGAAGAGCAACACGATCAAGCCAGTCCTAGCAGTTGGAAAATTCTTGTTGTAGATGTATCCACTCAATATGATGGGGTAGGGAATGATTATAACTGCCAAGAGCAACT
>NZ_JBNHEP010000164.1:0-19219 GCF_050015995.1 Dapis brunnea BLCC-M229
TTCCCTATTCCCTATTCCCTATTCCCTATTCCCTATTCCCTATTCCCTATTTCCTGTTATAACTGAAATGACCTTAAAGATACTGTGCCTAAGTAATGGTCACGGAGAAGATGCGATCGCATCTCAAATTTTCCAAGAACTACAAGAATATCCTCTTCCTCCCAGTCTTGCTGCCTTACCAATAGTGGGAGAAGGACAAGCTTATAACAAAATAGCTGACCTTTCAATTATTGGCCCCCGACAAAAAATGCCTTCTGGTGGATTTATTTACATGGATAGGCAGCAGCTATGGCGAGATGTCAAAGGTGGTTTATTAAGAGTTACCTTTGCTCAACTGAAAGCATTAAGATATTGGATAAGTTCTGAAACTAAGTTAGGTCATCAAGTAGTTATTTTGGCAGTTGGGGATATTGTACCTTTATTATTTGCTTGGTTAAGTGGAGCACCTTATGCTTTTTTAGGAACTGCTAAATCAGAATATCTTATCCGAGATGAAACTCAGCAACTTCCCCCTAAGTCTTGGGTGGAAAGTTTCCTACTTTGGTCAGGCTCGGTTTACTTTCCTTGGGAACGTTGGTTAATGAGTAGGGGGAAATGTAGAGCGGTGCTTGCTAGAGATGAGTTAACAGCAGAAATGTTACGGAAAAAGTCTATTCGAGCTTATTATGTGGGAAACTCAATGATGGATGGTGTAGCTTTGGATAGCGCTCTGCTCTCAATGTATCGTTCTGATGCTCAGATGTTAGGGATGCAAGGTCAAATAACAATTACTTTGTTACCAGGGTCTCGTTCTCCAGAAACTTATGCAAATTGGGAAATTATTATTCAGGCAGTTGTAGGGTTGCTGGAAACTTTTCCACAACAAAAGTTTTTATTCCTCGCAGCGATCGCTCCTAATTTAGATTTAGAACCTTTTAGTACATTGCTCCAGTCTTATCATTGGCGAGCTGAACGAGAAATTAAAACTCAGACTCAAAGAAGTATTTTACAACTGCCAACGGATAATCCTCAACCCACGTTTTTTTCTGGAGAAGGAAGCATTCATTTTCCCCTAAAATTGATTTCTCAGAATAGAAATGCAAGTATGATTTTAAATCAACAAGCTTTTCCCGAATTTGTACATAGGGGAGATTTAGCTATTGCTATGGCAGGTACTGCTACAGAACAATTTGTCGGTTTAGGGAAACCAGCGATCGCTATTCCTGGCAATGGTCCTCAGTTTACATCTGCTTTTGCGGAAGCTCAAAGTCGCCTTTTAGGAATTTCTTTAATTCTGGTCAAAAATGCTCAAGAAGTTGCAGGTGCAGTTCAGTCTTTATTAGACAACTCAGAGCAACGAGAATTAATTGCTAAAAATGGTGTTCGGAGAATGGGAAAATCGGGTGCATCTCAAAGAATTGCTAATTTTTTAATGGACTTAAATTGGATGTAGGAAACTTTCAATAATGAATAATGAATAATGAATAATGAATAATGAATAATGAATAATTAAGAGACTATTTGTAAAATAAGTATTAAGAGAGATGCGTAGTGACTAAAATCTAAAAGCGGTAGTACTTCAAGAGATTGAAATTTGGTAGATGCCAGAGGTGGAAAGGTACATATATTCGTAGATTTTTAACTTACAAATAGTTGTCTTGATTTCTTCCTCCCTCCATACCTGTTCCCTGTTCCCTGAAATAAAATAATTTTGTACCTCACTTAGAGAACTAAATATGATATAATTTAGTATTCCTAAAACTACAAAATTTGCTAAAATAAAGATGGTTCTGCTACCTGGTTATCTAATATTAGATAAAATCCATCAAAGTATGAATTCAGAAGTGTATCGTGCTATCAGAGAGGAGGATGCTCAAAGAGTGATTCTCAAAGTTCTCAAAGCAGATTATCCGACCTTATCCCAACTCACCCGTTACAAACAAGAATACGAACTAACTCGTCACCTGAACCTAGAGGGTGTAATAAAAGCCTACAGTTTAGAACAATATCAAATCATTATTTTAGAAGATTTTGGTGGAGAATCACTAAATATAATTCAAAAAAGCTATCAATTTGATTTAACAGATTTTCTCGATATTGCAATTAAAATTACTACTACTTTAGGACAAATTCACGCGGAAAATATTATCCACAAAGATATTAATCCAGCCAATATAGTTTACAACCCCAAAACCAAACAATTAAAAATTATTGACTTTGGCATTTCTACAAGGTTAAACAGAGAAAATCCCATACTAAAAAACCCTAATGTATTAGAAGGAACTCTGGCCTATATTTCTCCGGAACAAACAGGTCGGATGAATCGAGGAATTGACTATCGGACAGATTTGTATTCTCTAGGAGTAACATTTTTTCAACTACTCACAGATGACTTACCATTTAACACTCAAGATTCAGTAGAATTAGTACATTGTCATATTGCTCAACCAGTAAAATTTCCCATAATCAAAAATAGAGAAATCCCCGAAGTTTTGCAGGCAATAGTGTTAAAATTAATGGCGAAAAATGCCGAAGACCGTTATCAAAATACTTGGGGATTAAAATATGACTTGGAAAAATGTAGAGAACAGTTAAACGTAACAGGAAAAATAACCGAATTTGACCTTGGGGAACGAGATGTGTCTCATCATTTCCTCATACCAGAAAAACTCTACGGCAGGGAAGCAGAAGTACAAACTTTACTCAATGCCTTCGAGAATGTGGCAAGTGGAACAACAGAAATGATTCTTGTGGCGGGATTTTCTGGCATCGGCAAAACAGCCATAGTGAATGAAGTACACAAACCTATAGTTAAACAACGAGGTTACTTCATCAAAGGAAAATACGACCAGTTCAATCGCAATATTCCCTTCAGTGCTTTCACCCAAGCATTTCGAGACTTGATGAGTCAATTACTGAGTGAATCTGATGCTGAATTAATCAAATGGAAAGCTAAAATATTAGAAGTAGTTGGGGAAAATGGACAAGTAATTATTGATGTAATTCCAGAACTAGAAAGAATTATTGGGAAACAACCACCAGTTCCTGAACTATCGGGTAGCGCAGCACAAAACCGCTTCAACTTAATTTTTAGCAAATTTGTAGAAGTTTTTACTAAGCAAGAACATCCCTTGGTAATTTTTCTAGATGACTTGCAATGGGCAGACTCAGCTTCGTTAAATCTACTAAAACTCTTGATGAGCGATCGCAAAGCAGGATATCTGCTAGTGTTGGGAGCATATCGGGATAATGAAGTATTTCCTGCTCATCCATTAATGTTGATTTTAGATGAAATTCAGAAACAGGCAGTAGAGATGAAGACTTTAACCCTAGCTCCTTTAGATGAGGTAAATATTACTTGTTTAGTGGCGGATACATTAATGTGTTCTGTGGAAATTGCTACACCATTAGCACAGCTAGTGTATCAAAAGACCAAGGGAAATCCATTTTTTATCACCCAATTTTTGCAGGGTTTATACGAGGATGCCTGGATTAGATTTGAGGCTAAGGTAGGATATTGGCAATGTGATTTGACACAAGTGCGTAAATTAGCACTGACTGATGATGTGGTAGAGTTTATGGTAAAAAGGTTGCAGAAACTGCCAGAAGCAACCCAGGATGTAATGAAACTAGCTGCCTGTATTGGCAACAAATTTGATTTAGGAACCTTGGCAATCGTGCGGGGAAAAACGCCAGGGGAGGTAGCAACAGATTTATGGCAGGGGTTGCGGGAGGGGTTCATTATTCCGGAGAGTGAAGTTTATAAGTTTTTTATGGGAGAGGAAAACCAGGAGAGCAAAATTGCTGATGTTTCGGTGGGTTATCATTTTTTGCATGATAGAGTCCAACAAGCAGCTTATGCTTTTATTCCCAAAAACGAAAAAGCAAAATTTCATTACGATATAGGACAACTACTACTGCAAAAGGTTTCTCTAGAAGCAAGAGAAGAAAGGATTTTTGAGCTAGTTGGTCAATTAAATTATGGAACATCTTTAATTACCAATCAACCAGAACGAGATGAACTAGCAAAATTTAATCTGATAGCTTGTAGAAAAGCTAGAAATGCTACTGCTTATCAGGCAGGTAGGGAATATGTGAGGATTGGATTATCATTACTAGGAGAAAATGCCTGGTCTAGGCAATATGAAATGACTTTAGAATTCTATGAGTTGGGAACAGAATTAGCTGCTTTATGTGGTGATTTTGGGGTAATGGAAAAGTTGATTGAGATAGTCATTGTCAATACCTCCTCATTACCAGAACAGATTAATGTTTATCGGATTCAAATACAATCATATAATACGAGAAATTTAGCGACTGAAGCTATTGCTATTGCTAAACAATTTTTAGGACAATTAGGTGTGACTTTTCCAGAAACACCCACACAGGATAATATTAAAGATGCAGTTTTAGAAGTTTGCCTACTGATTGGTTATCGAGAAATAGAACAGTTAATTGATCTGCCAATGATTGAGGATAGAGACAAAATTGCTATTGTGGAAATTACCAATAGCATTATGCCAGCTACTTACCTTTCCGGTTCTCCCTTATTTCCATTATTGGTAGCATTGTCAGTCAAACTATCTATTCAATACGGAAATAGTGAAACTTCCGCCTTTGCTTATTCTTGCTATGGCATCGTTGCTTGTAGTGTATTACAAGATGTCGATGTCGCGGTCAAGTTTGGTCAACTGGCACTACAGGTAGTCTCCAAACTAGATTTAAAAGGGGTGAAGCCATTGGTAATACATATTGTCATGTTCTTTCTCCTACATTATAAATCTCATATCAAAGAAACTGTTTCTCCCCTGCAAGAAGGTTATGGAATAGGTTTAGAAGTGGGAAACTTGGAATTTGCTGGCTACAATGCTCATGGTTTTTGTTTACAATCTTTTTTGTGTAGTCAACCTCTAGCTGCCTTGGAACAGTCAGCTCATACTTACTTTGATGGGTTAGTACAATTGAATCAATTAGTAGCAGCGAATTGGTGTCGCAGTTGTTGGCAGACAACATTAAATTTACTCGGAATTGGGAAATATCCAACTCTTTTATCTGGAGATAGTGAGCAAGAGGCAGAATTTATATCAAAAATGGTGTCAGGGAATGATTCATTAGGGTTATCATTTTTTTACTTATATAAGATGATGTTGTGTTATTTGTTTGAGGAAATAGAATCTATTGAAAAGGATATAGAAAAAATCAAAGAATATGTGCTAGCTTCACCAGGACTGGTAACTCAACCAGTGTTTTATTTTTATGATTCTTTGATAGCTTTAGGAAGAATGAGTGAAAGGAAAAAGGAGATGTCAAATGTGATGGAACGAGTGGAAGAAAATCAAAGGCAACTAAAAAAGCAATGGGCAGACTCAGCCGCGATGAATTACCAACATAAAGTAGATTTAGTGGAGGCAGAAATTTGCCGAGTATTAGGAAAAAAAGGAGAAGCAATAGAGCTATATGACAAGGCGATATTAGGAGCGAAAGAAAACAAATATCTTCAGGAAGAAGCTCTGGCAAATGAACTGGCAGCTAAATTTTATTTTGGTTGTAATAAAGAAAAAGTTGCTAGTATCTATATGCAAGAAGCCTACTATTGCTATACTACTTGGGGAGCAAAGGCTAAGACTAACCAACTCGAAGAAAAATATCCCCAACTTCTCACTCTTATTTTCCAAAGTGAGAAATGTCACCCCCATCCTAGTCATACTAGAATCCAAACTTCTTCTGGAGGCCAAGTAACTACCACATCCTCAGACCTAGATCTAGCTTCTGTCATCAAAGCCTCTCAAGCTATATCTGAGGAAATCGAACTAGAAGTCTTACTCTCCAAAATGACACGCATTGTTGCAGAAAATGCCGGAGCTAACAAATGTGTATTGCTTTTATACAACTCTGGCAGTTGGGAAATAGTTTCTCAATGGGTTGATGGAAACTATACCTTGTCTAGTATTCCCATTAGTGATACCAACATCTTACCAGGTAGCGTCATCAATACTGTTAAACGGACGCAACAAACTTTGCTGATCAACAACATTGAACAAGACAAAATCTTTGCTAGAGATTCATACTTGATTGAAAACCAACCTAAAAGTCTTTGTTGTACTCCTATTCTTAATCAAGCAAAACTCATAGGTCTCCTTTACTTGGAAAATAATTTGACTGTAGAAGCTTTTACTGACAAACGAGTGGAAATTTTAAATTTGTTATCCTCTCAAGCTGCTATTTCTATTCAAAATGCTAAACTTTATGCTCAAGTTAGGGAAAATGAAAATCAGTTAAGACAGTTTCTTAATGCTATGCCAGTTGCTGTTGGCATTGTGGATGCTTCTGGTCATCCTTATTACACAAATCATATAGCACGAGAATTACTGGGTAATGTTACATCAAGTGAAATTTCTGAGGTTTATCAAATTTATCAAGCTGGCACTGAGGAAAAATATCCAGAGGCTAATTTACCAATAGTACGCGCTCTGCACGGAGAAACTGTCAGGGATGACCATATAGAAATTCACCAAGGCGATCGCCGAATTGCTATTGAAGCTTGCGGAACACCCGTTTATGACAAACAGGGAAAAATTAAGTATGCAATTACTACTTTTCAGGATATTACCGAACGCAAGCAGGCAGAAAAGATTCTTTCAGACTACAACCAAACTTTACAGGAGCAGGTTGCCCAGCGTACTGCTCAACTGGAACAAGCTAACCAGGAATTATTACGCATTGCTAATTTGGATGGACTTACTCAAATACCTAATCGTCGTAGTTTCGATCAGTACCTCGCCGTTGAGTGGCGACGACATCTGCGAGAACAGCAATTTTTGTCCTTGATTATGATTGATATTGATTATTTTAAAGGTTACAACGATCATTATGGACACCAAGGTGGAGATGATTGCTTGATTCGTGTGGCGCAGGCGATATCCCAAGTCCCTCAACGGTCAACTGATTTAGTAACTCGTTACGGTGGTGAGGAATTTGCGGTAATTTTACCTAATACAAATATAGAAGGTGGGTTTACTATTGCTGAGTTTATTCGGCAGGCGATCGCTTCTCTTTTTATCCCCCACGCTCAGTCTGAGGTGAGTCAGTTTGTTACTTTGAGTCTGGGGGTTGCTAGTATTATTCCTACTCTCGAAGATACTGCAGAAGACTTAATTGGTCTGTCAGATGAGGCTTTATATGAAGCTAAGAGGCAGGGACGCGATCGGGTGATTTGCAGTAGAAATTAGTTTTTTTGTGTAATATCAAATCCGCTCGGGTTGGGTATAAAAAAATGTTCTCTTCACGAGCGCCATTGCCAAATATGCTCGCTTATCTCCCCATCTTCCCACACGGACCACACTCTTTATCTAATTACACCGATGCTACCGGATTTGATATAAACCCCTAATTTAGGCTTGCAACGTCTAACTCAATTTGGTATCTGTAGGTCTTCTAGAAATATCACTTGAGAGTCACTAAACAAATAATAAGCAAGCTTGAATTGCCAATTATTAGGTTGCCTAGCTATTAGTTGATCGGAAAATGAATCCTACTTTATAGCTAGTTGTAGTGGTGTCAATTTGGTATCTGTAGGTCTTCTAGAAATATCACTTGAGAGTCACTAAACAAATAATAAGCAAGCTTGAATTGCCAATTATTAGGTTGCCTAGCTATTAGTTGATCGGAAAATGAATCCTACTTTATAGCTAGTTGTAGTGGTGTCAATGTCTAGCGTGCTAAAAAAATACATAGACTCATCAAGAGGAAGCACACACATAACCCCCGACTTTCTCATACAATGTTCCCCTGACCGGAGAGCGCTGGACTTCAATCTAGCAGAGCTAAAGCCTAACTACGAGCTAATATTAGTAGGCATGGTATGAGTCATTTACCGAATAATTAATAGACATCTAGTGATAATCAGGACTTACGCATGGGGAAGGAAATATCAACGTTTGAGATTGCTTCGCTGCTGCTCGCAATGACAAAAAAACGTTTTTTTGCGTAAGTCCTAATAATTAAAAATAAAATCAATCCCATACGCATAAATCATCAATTCTTTCCCCCTACTCCCTACTCCTTACTCCCTAATCCCTCTTTTCCGGAGATGTCTAATAATTAATAATTATTAATTAAATAATTCACCCTTTAAAGCCTCCCCAATAAAGGGGAAAAAGCGGTCGTTTGCGTTAGCGTTTCGGCTGTCGCCGACATGAAAAGCGTTAGCGTTAGCGTTAGCGAAGCTCCTCTGTAAGAGGCAGCTCCTCTGTAAGAGGCAGCTCCTCTGCAAGAGGCAGCATTCCGTAGGATGGGGGCGAGGAAACCTCACCAGATCCAATCGACCAAGAGAGCGGTAGTTTGCGGAGCATGGAGTAGGATGGGATGGATGGGTTACCTAATGATATCCAATCGACCAAGACAAGAAATAATATTTCCTTATATTCAATTCCGTTGCGGTTTTAACCAGAGGTAATTATCAATTATCAATTAATGAACAGTTTTTTGCCTCAGCGATAATTTTCATTGGATAAGAATCAGCAATTAATTTGTTTGCCTCCTGCATTACTTTAACATTTGGAGAAAAAGTTGACTTCTCCACACATTCATCAAAATCAATTAGAGTTTTAATCCGTTGATAAGATTGAAATGCCACTGTCGGAAAAAAAGAAAATTTCCCAGGCAAAACACATAAATAGTTACTATTAGGATTTGACTCTATCCAATAACTATAACGCCGTTTTTGTTCTTCCTGACTAATAAATTCTGTTTTTACACAGTCATAACTAAAAAGATTTCGATTGTAAAGTTTATCTTTGCCAAAATATCGTTCTGCCGAATCCAAAATTTGCTCAATATCTACTTCATCTTCTCGATTTATTGGGTCATCATTAGTATAGCTAGAATCAGCTAACATAGAATAAACAAATTTTTCCGTGCCTATCTCGCAATTATGTACAAAATGATTAAAATGAAACTTTCTCTTAGTAGACATCCGCACAAAATTAGTATCAGTTAAAGCAGGTTGAGCTACTACCATAGCACTACGACTACGTTTAAGTTTTGCCCGTACTTGTAAATCGGATAAAAACGGTTCAAAACCTTTCCCAACTGCAAAAATAAATAACCGTGCTTTTAGACGTTTGGGAAAGCTATTTTGTGTGCGACATAAAAGACTTTTGATTTGAATTTTGCCGTAGCTATCTATTAGTAATTTATCAATAGTTACTCCCGTCTCGAATGTCACCCCTCGCTCGATAGCACTAGCAACTAAAGTTCTCATTATGGCAGTAGTATTCATTGAACAATCTAAGGTTTTGATAATTTCATAATTGGAATTTTCTAGACCATAAGAACGATCGAATCTACGACAAAGATTATCTATAGTTTCTGTTGAATGACGCAAAGAACAATTTAAACCTTCATAAGCTTCGACTTGGGCATAAATTGGAGCTAAACAATTTCCATTTTGCAGCCAATTATATTGTTGACCATAAGCAGTTTCTAATCTGCCTAAAACTCGATTACGCTGAATTTCTAAATATACCGAATCGCTTTTAAGACCTGATAAACTAATTTCTGGAGAATTTTTTCTAGGATTAATTAAATATACAGGGCGATCGTTAAACCAACCCTGAGAATTAGGGATAACTGCGGGGGTAAAAAAATTAGGTTTTGTTTCTGTTAGAGCAATATTACATTGTTCGGAAAAATAGGAACTATATAGATTAATTAAATCTTCCAGACTATTCACACAATTAATAAAAGTCTGAGCATCATCATGTCCTGAATAAAGTGCGCCAGTATGAAACCAACCTTCCAATTTACCCGAAGCAAATGTTCCTAATTGTGGGGCACTATCTAATACTTTTATGGAAAGACGACTATGACGAGCAAGAAATTCAGCAATAGAAATTCCAGCTATTCCACCACCAATGATAATTACATCAACATATTCAATTTGAGAAGCTTGGATTTTTGTCATTTAATTAAATAAAAAGGACTGATGAGTAGTGATGTTACCAAAAAATGAGGTCCAAAGCCTCCCGTTAAAAGGGGATGAAAAAGCGGTCGTTTGCGGAGCATGACCTGGTAGATGGGATGGCGAGGTTTCCCGCTCTTACAGAGCCGCGTTTCATGTCGCGAAGCGAAACGTTTTTCATGTCGCGCAGCTAAACGCCATATCGAATCGACCAAGAGAAATATTCAATTCAGTATTTCAATCCTGATGCTTTAGTCAGAGGTACTGATAACTGATAACTGATAACTGAAATAACCCACCTAAAATGTTTCAATAGTAGGGGCGGGTTCTAGTTCAAATTAAGGTGGTGGTGCATAGTAATGGTAAAGGAAGCACCGGGAGTTTAGGGAGATGGGGAGATGGGGGGATGGGGAGATGGGGAGTGTCGGAGAAATTAAAAAATATAGGTAGTCCTTTGATGATTGTGATTTAGGGTAGAGGTAGGGAACACTTAACACTTAACTGGGAACAGAAATTATCTTAAATTCTTAGTTTCAAAGAAATAGTATTTCCTTGACTACTTGACTTTTTTTAATATATCACTACTTGTATACCACTACCAAAATATATATCCTCACTATTACCATGTAGGACTACCCAAATTAATACATTAAAATTCAATTAAATGAACCCGCCCTAATGCACAAAATTAAGTGTATCAGTCTAGTAATACCAAGCATGATAAATGTTTGCTACAAGTAGCTAGGAGATTTTTTAGGAGTCAGGAGTCAGGAGTCAGGAGTCAGAATGAATAGCTTCGATCCTATTTATTACTTCATAACTTATCGAATTCGTCCAAGGGACATCTCCTGTCAAGTCTTTTTATCGCCCTTATTATTCGTAACATTCTTTTTTAAAATTGGTACAATACCAATTCACTTTAAAGATGTTACACATAATTTTACATCTAAAGTTTGAAATTATTTTCTGAAATTACTTTAACGTCAGAGTTTTGAGCCGATTAAATATTACTTTTGACTGTCTTGAGTTTGTCTTACGTTCTGAGGTCTCCTCAGAATTACACACTCAATGCATAACTTCCGTGAAACGGTATAAGTAGGTCTAATTAAATGTTGAAAAAGTTATGGGGGAAGGACTTGATATAAGGGCAATATAGTTTGAAACTTGCTCTACTGGACTGACACAGCTAAAATAGTGCATCATATAATTAGAGGCGGGTTCATGTAATTTCAGATTGAACCTCATAATTTCAATTAGAACCCGCCCCTACTGTTGCAGCAATATAGGTTTTTCAGTCTAATCAAAGATTTCAATTTTATCAATTTCCTAACACTTTTTTGTATTGCTATATCAAATTTTTATAATACCTAAAACCTTCTGCAAAAATATCATGGAAAATTTATTAATAATAGAAACAGCAGCTAATTCAGTTATCAAAAATTCCGCTAATAAACCATCTGCTGATTCTGTTGTTTCAGCACTTATTGCAATTGAAAAACAGTCAAAAAAGGAGAAGCAAACTTATAAAATTGAGCAACTATCAGGGAATTGGCAATTATGTTTTATTACTGGTACGAAAAAAAGCAGAAAAAGAGCGGGTATTATATTAGGAGCAGGACGTTATCTTCCTAATTTAGTAAAAATTACACTCTCCTATTTTTCCCCTCTCGATAATTCTGAAATCTCTCAACAATTAGAAATCGGCAGTGTAGAAAATACTGTGGAATTTGCTGGTTTAAAATTATCTCTTTCCGGACCGACAAAGTTTATAGACAAAAAAATATTCTGGCTTTTGATTTTACCAAAATCACAGTCAAATTATTCGGAGTAAAACTCTATTCTGGATATATTTGAGGTGGTAAAGAAAGTGAAGATAAATTTCCTACAGAAACTGTGGGGAAGCAAGCATTTTTTGCCTACTTTTTAATTCAAGAAAAATTTATTACTGCTAGGGGTAGAGGAGGAGGATTAGCTATTTGGGGAAAATTGGAAAATTAGAATTTTCAAGGTAAGCATTTAGCCGTATTACACTCTCCTATTTTTCCCCTCTCGATAATTCTGAAATCTCTCAACAATTAGAAATCGGCAGTGTAGAAAATACTGTGGAATTTGCTGGTTTAAAATTATCTCTTTCCGGACCGACAAAGTTTATAGACAAAAAAATATTCTGGCTTTTGATTTTACCAAAATCACAGTCAAATTATTCGGAGTAAAACTCTATTCTGGATATATTTGAGGTGGTAAAGAAAGTGAAGATAAATTTCCTACAGAAACTGTGGGGAAGCAAGCATTTTTTGCCTACTTTTTAATTCAAGAAAAATTTATTACTGCTAGGGGTAGAGGAGGAGGATTAGCTATTTGGGGAAAATTGGAAAATTAGAATTTTCAGGGTAAGCATTTAGCCGTCGGCTAGCCTCCTTTCCTGCGGAGGTATTCCTGCATGGTAATGGTGAGAATATATATTTTTTAATTTCTCCCAAACTCCCCATGCCCCCATCTCCCCACACTCCCCACACTACCGGTGCTTCCTTTACCATTACTATGCACTACCACCCCTGCGGAATGCTGCGCAAATGGAGGAACTGCCTCAATAGCTATAAGTTATTAACTCTAGAACTTACGGAGAAACAACATATATAGCGTTAAAAACTATAACGTTATAGTTTTTGCACTCTATATATAGTATCTTTGTGTAAGTCATCAACTCATTAACTCATTATTACACTGAAAGAGGAATTATACCATTTTGAAAAAAGAATGTTACGAATAATAAGCACCATAAAAAAACTTTATATGAAAGTATATTTGACGAAAAAGATGATTTAAAACATAAAAAATGGTATTAAATATATTCATTCTGACTCCTGAATTCTGAATTATGAATTCCAAGAAATATTCTAACTATTTATAGGATGTTTTTCCATCAGTTTTCCATCTACCCATTCCACAGCATCTATAGGATTAGCTATGTAATCTTAAAGAGTAATTATTGGCTGCATAATTTTATTTATAGTCATTAAATTTTACTTGCATTAAAGTTACTGAAGAAAAAGAGTAAGAATATTAATATGTATTATAATACAGCAGTTTCCTACTCTCTGAAAGTACATATATTGATGGTTTTAGGGAGTAGGGAGTAGGGAACAGAGAAAAAATATTCATTCCCTTAATTGTACGACATTAACCTGGAATATGCTGTATATTTACTTTATTGCTTCTTTTAAGAAGGAATAACTTAGTTGTACTATGAAAAATAAATTATCTTTTGCCAGAATATTTTCAGATAAAGATATATTTACCGAAAAATTCAAGTATAAAGCCTCTCCATTCATGTAGAAAAAGCTGTCGTTTGAGGAGCATTCCGTAGGATGGGATGGATAGGTTCCCTAACCAGATTCAATCAACTAAGAGAAGAAAAAAATCCTTTTAGCCAATCCTCTTCTTTATAAGAAGAGGTAATTATTAATTATTAATTATTAATTGTTAATTATTAATTATTTAACTTCTTCCTTCTTACTTTTTACTTTATGACTCAAGAAAATTGGTTAAACACATTACGCAAAAATCGAGTAATTGCTGTTATCCGCACCTCAAAAATGGAGCTTGCTAGACAAATGGCAAAAGCTGTTGCTGCTGGAGGTATCCGGATAATAGAAATTACTTGGAATACTCATCAAGCAGCAGAATTAATTACTTTGCTCCGCTCCGAATTACCAACTTGTACTATTGGCACAGGTACATTATTAACCCTAGAAGAGTTACAAAAAGCACTTAAAATTGGTTGCCAATTTGTCTTTACCCCACATACCAATCCTGTTATGATTCAAACAGCAAAAATAGCAGGTGTGCCCATAATTCCCGGCGCTCTTTCTCCCACAGAAATAGTTACTGCTTGGCAAGCAGGAGCTAGTGGTGTTAAAATATATCCAATTTCGGCAGTTGGAGGTGCAAATTATATTAAAAGTTTGCAAGGACCTTTAGGAGAAATTCCCTTAATTCCTACTGGCGGAGTAACCTTAGAAAATGCTAAAGAATTTATTAACGCGGGTGCAATTGCTGTAGGTTTATCAGGGAAACTATTTCCTGAAAAATTAATAATTGCTGAAGATTGGGAAGCGATCGCTCAACAAGCTCAATTTATAGTTAAACAACTTTCAGAAAATGAGAGAGTAGGGAGTAGGGAGTAGGGAGCAGGGGGAAATAATTGATTTTAATTCTGTAAGCATTCAGCCGTCAGCTTTCAGCTATTAGTTAAAGAAAGAAAGAAGTAAGAAAAGGAGGAAATTATTGAAAAAAAAAAGTAAGCATTCAGCAGTCAGCTATCAGCTATTAACTTATTCTTTTTGAAGGAAGAATTAGAGTTGAAAGATTGAGGAACAATTAAAAGTTACTCTCAAATCATTCTTTGCTAATCTTTTTCATTAATTACTTAGTGCAGGATTATTACTAAGGAAAAATTGTTTACCTAGCATTCCGCAGGAAAAGCTAAAGGGGAGCTACCTGAATGCTTACAAAAAAAAGGGAAAAATGATAATGCTAGATATAGCTGTCTAAAATGAATTAGAGCAGCTCTTTTTAAGCATCTCTAATCAAGATAAATTTATAGCATTCTTTTTTGACGCTTGGTACTAAGGTGTGGTTTTATTGTGCTTGAGCTGACAGCTAATAGCTGAATGCTTACTTAATTTTATTAATGTCTTAACAGTTTTTTTGCAGTGGTATAAATTAAAATTAGAGCATAATTTTTCTTCTTGAAGAGAGGTATAAATATGAAAAATTTACTGAGTTCAGGATTTACTGGAAAACTGGTTTACTCAAATAAATCTCGTGATTTGAAAGACAATAATCAGGAGAAAAACCTCGGTTTATCGTTTGGTTTACCTAAGTCCTATAGTTCTAAAAGTTGGTATCAAATAGTTAAAATATTCGCCAGTGCAGCACTAACTATTACAACTTTTTTCTCCTGGTCAATACTAGCTAAAGCTACTCAATGGGAAAATGTAATTGCCACAAGAATGTTAGAGTTGCAACAATCAGAGGAACGTTGGATTTCAATCGATTTATCTACTCAAAGATTAATCGCTTGGGAAGGAAATAAAGCAGTTTATGCGGTCATAGTTTCCACAGGTAAAGCATCAACCCCTACCCGTTTAGGTACTTTCAGAGTACAAACAAAATATCGCACCACTAGAATGACCGGACCAGGTTACGATGTACCGGACGTTCCCTATACTATGTATTATGATGGAGGAATGGCAATTCATGGCGCTTACTGGCATAATATGTTCGGTACTCCAGTTAGTCATGGTTGTACAAATGTAGCAGTCAATCATGCGAAATGGTTATTTGACTGGGCATCTGTGGGAACCCCTGTGGTAGTACATAACTAATAATAGGATTAAGGAGTCAGAAGTTAGGTAGATTTAGCAATGCGAGAAAATTTAAGTGCAGATTTTATTTTTAGGTAGTCTTGCATAGTAATGGTGAAGATATATGGACCCCAAATGGGTTCTATTGAAAAATAGATGGTGTGATGGGGAGATGGGGAGATGGTGGAGATGGGGAGATGGGGTATATTTTTCCATCTTTTCAGTGTATTTCCTATATCTACAGACGACTCCGTACCTCAAAAATTTAGTCCCTGGCAAAGATACTAAATGGCTTCTATATTTTTTTTAATTTCTTCCCACACTCCCCACACCTCCCACATTCTCTCTACCATTACTATGCACCACCACCTATTTTTCCTGTTCCGTATTAGACTTCTCCAAAAATTAAGATTTAACAACCTTTTTATAGTAGTTATAACTTACGCAGAGACCACATATATAGCGTTAAAAACTATAACGTTATAGTTTTTGAACTCTATATATAGTACATTTGCGTAAGTCCTGGTAGTTTCAGGTAGATTATTGGAGATGTCTATTCCCTGTTCTCTATTCCCTATTCCCTATTCCCTATCTTCTTTATTTTATGCGTATTCTTGCCATCGGAGATATTCACGGTCATTCAATAGCATTTGATACCTTGATTGCAGCAGTCAAACCACGGTTAGAGGATGTTATTATTACTCTCGGCGACTATGTAGATAGAGGTCCAGATTCTCAAGGAGTTATAAATAGATTAATAGCACTACATGAAACAGGGCAACTTGTAGCTTTGCGTGGTAACCATGAATTGATGATGCTTAGGTCTCGTCATTGTCAGGAAAATGAAGCTCGTTGGCATAAATCTGGAGGAAAGGAGACCTTAGCTTCTTATTCTAAGTCTGGTAAATCTCAACGAAAACAGATTCCAGACGAACACTGGCATTTTATTGAAAATGTCTGTGTAGATTGGTGGGAGTCAGACGAACATTTTTTTGTTCATGCAAATGCTGCTCCTCATCTGTCTTTAAACGATCAATCAGAGTACAACCTTTTCTGGGAAAGATTCAATAACCCTTTGCCTCACTTTTCTGGAAAAACAATGGTTTGCGGTCACACCAGTCAAAAAAATGGAAAACCTATTAATGTCGGTCACGCCATTTGTATTGATACTAGAATTTATGATGAGGGTTGGTTAACTTGTTTAGAGGTTGATAGTGGTAACGTTTGGCAGGCAAATAAAAAAGGTAAATTGAGAACAGCTTCTATTGAGGACTTTTCAACTCCTTGAAACTAAACTACTAGCACGTCTAGACTAATTTTGTGGGTAAAACCTAACCCCCCAACCCCCTTCCCTATCAGGGAAGGGGGAGAATAAATCCCCTCTCGGAGCAGGAGAGGAGAGGGGTCGGGGGAGAGGTTTTGATTGACTCGCTCTTTACCCACATTTTCAAGCTAGACGTCCTACTAGCGCGTCTAGACTAATTTTGTGGCTAAAAGACCTAATATAGAATCCGGGTAATTAGTTATCCTATCGCGCTAGGAGTCAGGAGTCAGGAGTCAGGAGTCAGGAGTCAGGAGCCAGGAGAAAGAAAAGATTGGAACTTGGAAATTGTATAATTCGTATTCAATAGAATATCTGTATTCAGAGAAAGTAATTTTGCAATTACTGTATAACCGGATTTTATATAACCCCCCAACTCCCTTCCCTGGTAGGGAAGGGGGAGAATAAATCCCCTCTCGGAGCAGGAGAGAGGTCGGGGGAGAGGTCTTCATTTGCCCAAACTTACCTACAAAATAAAGCTAGACACGCTACTACAGTGAGAGATTTTATCTTGAAGTTTAGACTAATCAAAAACTATTGGGAAATAATTTTACTATTCAGTTGCCTAATTGTACCTCTAGCTAGAAGATGGCAAATCATAGTATATTCTAGGTCTTTATTTGAATTTTTAGCAATTATTTTTCTATATTTAATTGCTCTAGTTGGTTGTTTAATTATTGGAGTTTATTGGCTTTTACAAATTGCGAGAATGTTAGGATACTTTCTTGACAAACATAAACTGCAATATTCTAAAGTAAAAACTTTAATCAAAGTTACAGGTGTACCAATATTAGTTTTTTTCTACATTTTATTAGCATTTTATACAGATATAATTAGATTACGATTATCTGAACCTGCTTTAATGAATTGTGTCAATAGCCCTAATTCATGCCAAGAAGATACTAGAATTGGATGGTTTTATATTCAGCATATTAGTCAAGGAGGAGGCTGTACTTTCTTTGCCACTGATACCTGGTTTTTTAATGAATCTGGTATAGTTTACACGCCAAAAAATATAGAAAATTGTGTATATATGTTAGGAGATTTAGATAACAAAACAAAAATCTATGGTAATTGGTGGGAATATGATTATTATGATTGATATTAGACATCTACAGAAAAGAGGGAGTAGGGAGTAGTAGGGACGTTGCATGAACGTCCCTACTCTGTAGGGGGAAAGAATTGATTTTATTTTTTATTAGAAGATACTAGAATTGGATGGTTTTATATTCAGCACATTAGTCAAAGTGGAGGTTGTACTTTCTTTGCAACAGATATCTGGTTTTTTGATGAGTCTGGTATTGTTTACACACCAAAAAATATAGAAAATTGTACATATCTGTATGGAGAGTTAGATAACAAAACAAAAATCTATGGCAATTGCTGGGAATATGATTATTATGATTGATATTAGACCTCTCCGGAAAAGAGGGAGTAGGGAGAAAGAATTGATTTTTTATGATCGGAGATATCTAAATCAGGACTTACGCAAGGACACTATATATGGTGTCTACTAATTTAGGTGCTCCCTTGAAAATTTATAGCGATCGCCTGAGAGCTGATTTATAAAGAGAATCTAAAGAAAGTTTTGTCCAAGTAAATAATGGTGTTATTCTTAACTATAGTTAAGCCATACTGTAACTAATGAGCCGTCTACCTGCGATCGCCAATCCTCAACGTCAACCATACCCAAGTGATCTGAGCGACTTAGAATGGGAAATACTGAAGCCTCTAGTACCATTACCCAAGGGATTTGGTCATCCTCTAGAAGTAGATTTCAGAGAAATTTTCAACGGTATATTTTATGTGCAAAGGACTGGATGTCAGTGGGAAATGATGCCTCATGATCTGCCTCCTTATAGCACGGTATACAGATACTTCAAAAAATGGCAAAAAGGCGGTTTTTGGCAACAGATGCACGATAAAATACGCCAAAAATTAAGAACAGAATTAGACAGGGATGAAGACTCAACTGTTGCTATTGCTGATTCCCAGTCAGTCAAGACTACAGAAAAAAGGGATCTGTCTACGGTTTCGATGGTGGCAAGAAAGTTAAGGGGCGTAAGCGTCACATTGTAGTAGATTCCCAAGGATTATTAATTGGTGTTTTGGTCACTGAAGCAAATGCCTCAGAACGATTAGGGGCAGTTGTTGTACTTAATGAAGCCAAGGAGAAACTCTCGAAATTAGAGGTGCTTTGGGTAGATCAGGGTTATTCTGGTAAAAACTTTGCGAGTGCAGTCCAGCAAGTTTGTGGCGTTCGCGGAGCGTTGCGTCAGCAGTATCGCGTGAGAGTGGAAGTAATTAAAAGAACTGCCCAAACCTTTGAGCGGTTACCTAAGCGATGGATTGTTGAGCGCACTTTTGGATGGTTGAATAGATTTCGACGCTTAAGCAAAGATTATGAGGTGTATTCAGATGTAAGTGAAGCCATGATTTATGGCTCTCTAATTCACCTGATGGTTAAGCGAGTAGCTAGCTTAAGATTTACTTTATAAATCAGCTCTGAATAACAAAATCATCATAACTCATATTACTGGACAGTACAAAGTTCTGGGTAAAAAAAAACATTCCCCGCACAAAATTGGG